>CAZCVH010000272.1:0-3392 GCA_964502115.1 uncultured Geminicoccaceae bacterium | reverse complement strand
CGGCGGTGGCGGGGACGGCGGCGAGGCGGCGCATGGACGGGTTCCCGGTGAGGCGCGCCGTTACGCCCGGCCGGAGGCGAGCGGCGGCGCCGAGGTGGCGAAGGCGGCGTCAGCCCACCCGCTGCGGCTCCAACAGCGTCGGCGGCTGGAGCCAGCGCTCCTGGGCCTGCACCAGCTGCATCTCGCGCGAGCCGGCGGCGTGGGTGGCCTCGACCAGGGCGAACATGCGCGACACCGCGCGCGCGAGCCCGCTCGCCAGGTCGCTGCCGAGCAGGCGCTCGCCGGTCAAAAGCGCCGTCATGACGTCGCCGGTGCCGTTGAGGTTGACGTCGAGCCGGGGGTGCTGGACCAGCCAAGCGCCGTCGCCGTCGACGCCCAGCACCCCCAGCCGGTCGCCGTGGACGCCGGCCTCGAGCGAGGTCACGAACACGGTCTCGGGGCCGTGGCGGCGCAGCTCGGCGGCGGCCCGCAGCGCGTCGTCGAGGTCCTCGATCTCGTCGCGGCCGGTGAGCCAGGCGAGCTCGAACTGGTTGGGGGTGATCAGGTCGGCCGCGGTCATGGCGTAGTCGCGGAAGAACTCGGGGATGCCTTCGCGCACGAAGACGCCGCGGCCGTAGTCGCCGATGACCGGATCGCAGGCGTAGAGGGCGTGGGCGTTGGCGGCCTTGACGCGGGCGACGGTGGCGAGGACGACCTCGCCGAGCGCCGCGCCGCCGAGATAGCCGCTCATCACCGCGTCGCAGCGGTCCAGCACGCCGCGCTCGGCGATGCCGTCGACGACGTCCGTGATGTGTTCGGGCGTCTTGATCTCGCCGCGCCAGGCGCCGTAGCCGGTGTGGTTGGAGAACTGGACGGTGTGCACCCCCCAGACCTGGACGCCGAGGCGCTGCAGCGGGAACATCGCCGCGGCGTTGCCGACGTGACCGTAGGCCACCCAGGACTGGATCGACAGGACGTTCGGCATCACCTTCAACCTTCACGTGACCATCGGGTTCGAGGCGCGCGACGCTAGTCGCGGCCGGGCCGGGCTTCAATGAGGAGACGTGCATGGCGGACCCCGCCGACCTGCGGCGCGACTACGCCCACGGCGCGCTCGACGACGACGGCGTCGGCGACGACCCCTTCGCGCTCTTCGCCGACTGGTTCACCGAGGCCGTCGCCGCGGGCCTGATCGAGCCCAACGGCATGACGCTCGCCACCTCGGACGCCGAGGGCCGCCCCTCGGCGCGGGTGGTGCTCTTGAAGGGCTTCGACCACACCGGCTTTCAATGGTTCTCGAACTACGAGAGCCGCAAGGCCCTGGACCTCGCCGCCAACCCGCACGCCGCGCTGTTGTTCTGGTTCGACAAGCTGGAGCGTCAGATCCGCATCGAGGGCGAGGTCGAGAAGCTGGCGGCCGGGGCCTCCGACGACTACTTCGCCAAGCGTCCGCGCGGCAGCCGGATCGGCGCCTGGGCGTCGCCACAGTCGCGGCCCATCGCCGATCGCGGGGACCTCGAGCGCTTCGAGCGCGAGGCCGCCGAGCGCTTCGCCGACGGCGACATCCCGCGCCCGCCGCACTGGGGCGGCTTCAAGCTGGTCCCGCACACCTTCGAGTTCTGGCAGGGCCGCAGCAACCGCCTGCACGACCGCTTCCGGTTCACCCGGCAGGCGGACGGCGAGGGCTGGACCCGGCGACGCCTGGCCCCGTGAGCGAGGTCCTGCCGCCGGTCTTCGCCGACTGGTTCGCGAGCCGCGGCTGGTCGCTGCGCCCGCATCAGGCGGAGGTGCTGGCGGCGGCGCGTGCCGGGCAGTCGGCGCTGGTGATCGCGCCCACCGGCGGCGGCAAGACGCTCGCGGGCTTTTTGCCGAGCCTGGTCGAACTCGCCGAAGCCACCGAGCGGCCGTGCCCGCACACGCTCTACATCTCGCCCTTGAAGGCGCTCGCCACCGACATCGCGCGCAACCTCGAGACCCCGATCCGCGAGATGGGGCTCGACGTGCGGGTGGAGACGCGCACGGGCGACACCCCGCGGAACCGTCGCCAACGTCAGCGCAAACACCCGCCGCACATCCTCTTGACCACGCCGGAGAGCCTGGCGCTGCTCTTGGCCTACCCCGACGCCGGCGACTACTTCGCGGGCCTCGCGCGCGTCGTCGTCGACGAGCTGCACGCGCTGGTGCCCAACAAGCGCGGCCAGCTCCTCGGCCTCGCCATCGCGCGGCTGCGGCGGCTGGCACCGGGCCTGCAGGTGGTCGGCCTCTCGGCGACCGTGGCCGAGCCCGGGCTCTTGCGCGACTGGCTCGACCACCCCGACGCCCCGGCGCGGCTGATCCAGCGCCGCGAGGGGGCGCCACCCGCTATCGACCTCGTCATCGCCGGCGGCCACATGCCGTGGTCGGGGCATTTCGGGGTCTACGCGGCGGAGGAACTCTACCGCGCCATCCGGGCCCACGGCGTGACGCTGGTCTTCACCAACACGCGCTCGCAGGCCGAGATCATCTTCCAGGCGCTGTGGCGCTTGAACGACGACAACCTGGCGATCGCGCTCCACCACGGCTCGCTCGAGATCGACCAGCGTCGCAAGGTGGAGGCGGCGATGGCCAAGGGGTCCTTGCGCGCCGTCGTCTGCACCTCCTCGCTCGACCTCGGCATCGACTGGGGCGACGTCGACCTCGTCGTGCAGGTGGGGGCACCCAAAGGCGCGTCGCGCCTGTTGCAGCGGATCGGCCGCGCCAACCACCGCCTCGACGAGCCCTCGAAGGCGCTCTTGGTCCCCGGCAACCGCTTCGAGGTGCTGGAGTGCCTCGCGGCACGTGAGGCGATCGACTCGCACACCCTCGACGGCGAGGTCCAGCACACCCAATGCCTCGACGTCCTGGCCCAGCACCTCGTCGGCACCGCCTGCAGCGGCCCCTTCGACGCCGACGCCGTCTACGGCGAGATCGTGCACGCCGGCGGCTACAAGGGCCTGCCGCGGCGCGACTTCGACGACGTGCTCGCCTTCGTCGCCACCGGCGGCTACGCGCTCGGCAACTACGAGCGCTACCGCCGGCTCGTGCGGGGCGACGACGGCCGCTGGCGGCTCGCCGACGGCCGTCTCGCGCGGAGCTGGCGGATGAACGTGGGCGTGATCCAGGACGCGCCCATGCTGAAGGTGAAGGTGGGACGGCGCACCGTCGGCGAGGTGGAGGAGATGTTCGCCGCCACGCTGACACCGGGGGACAGCTTCATCTTCGCCGGCCGCGTGCTCGTCTTCGAGGCCATCCGGGAAACCGACATGCTGTGCCGCGTCGCCAAGGGCAAGGTGGAGCCCAAGGTGCCGAACTACGGCGGCACGCGGCTGCCGCTCTCGACCAACCTCGCCGCCGGCGTGCGCGGCTGGCTCTCCGATCCCGACCGCTGGGCCGGT
>CAZCVH010000271.1:0-3399 GCA_964502115.1 uncultured Geminicoccaceae bacterium | reverse complement strand
GGTGCCCGCGCGGCTCCGGCGCGCCGTCGAGGTCGCGCGCGCCCAGGGGGCGCGATGCCTCGAGCGGCGCGCCGCGCGGGATCTGGTGCGCTGGCGCGGGCGCGCCGGCTCGGCGCCCGGCGTCGATCATCCCGAGCGAGTGGCGAGGACGCGGTCATGAAACGAGCCCTGGCGCTGGCCGGCGGCGGACCCGCCTGCGGTCTGCAGATCGGTGCGCTGCAGCGTTTCGCCGAAGAGGCGATGGAGTTCGACGTCTGGGCGCTCTCCTGCATCGGCGCCTGGGTCGGCGTCATCTACCATCAGTTCGAGAAGAAGGAAGCTCCGGACAAGACGGCGGCCTTTTTCCGCGACCACATCTTCCGCGAGGATCGCTCCTACGACCGCTTCCCGATCAACCAGGTGTTCGCGCCCGACCTGATCGACAACATCGGGGCGATAGGCAGCTTCCTCGGCGATCCGCGCAACTACCAGAATCTGTACGTGCCCGGGGCGATGCTGAAGCAGATGGGGCGCAACCTCGCCTTCGCGCTCGACCGTGAGCGCTGGAACCAGGGCGATTTCAACCTGCTGGTGTTGGAAAACCTGGCGGCCCATCCGTTCAGCCGCTTCGCCACCTCGCTCATGTACCGCTCGCACATCAACGGCCTGTCCCGCATCTATTACGAAAACAGCAGTTTCTTGAAATCGCTCGACTTCGACGCGCTCGAAAAGGACGACCGCCCCTTCATCTATCACAACGCCTGGAACGTCACCCGCCAGCGGCTCGACCTGTTCGCCAACGCCCGCCGTCCCGGCTATTTCGAGCTGACGCCGCAGAGCCTGTGCGCCTGCTCGGCCCTGCCGTACATCGAGGAGACGGTGGAGATGAACGGCGACGTCTACTGCGAGGGGGCGCTCGTCGACACCGTCAACTTCAAGCGCCTCTTGGAGGATCATCCCGACCTCGACGAGGTCTGGGTGCTGCGGATCGTCTCCAAAGAGCAGATCCGCGCGCCGCGTGACCTCACCGAGGGCCTCGCCAATCTCTGCATGCTGTTCGCCGCCTCGGTCGGCGAGGACGACGTCAAGCTCTTCGTCAACCACGTCAAGGAGGACAGGCGCGAGGACGCGCCAGAGGAGCGCCGCTGGCCCGGCCGGGTCTACGAGATCCCGGTCGCCACCGGCATCGACTTCGACTGGAACGTCTCGAACCTCGATTCCGGCATCGCCGCCGGCTACCGCGAGACGGCGAACGTTCTCGAGGCCTACAAGGCCGGCGAGCTGCAGGACCTGACCCGGCGCGAGAAGCCGGAGCACGAAAAGCTGCAGATCGCCACCGGCCGCGAGCCGCCGGTGAAAGACGAGCGGCCGCCGCGCCCTACCGCCGTCTGAGCGCCGCGCGCCGCTCGGAGACCGCGTTGGCGTGGGCGTCGAAGCCCTCGTAGGTGGCGAGCGTGCGCGCGTGCGGCGCCAGGGCGTCGTAGCCGGATCGGCCGACCTGCGCGATCGAGCTGCGCTTCATGAAGTCGAAGACCGACAACGGCGACCAGGTCTTGGCGTGGCCGCCGGTCGGCAGGACGCAGTTCACCCCGATGACGAAGTTGCCCAGCGTGAAGGGGGTGTGGTCGCCGAGGAGGATCTCGGCGGCGTTGGTGACGTCGTCGAGATAGCGGTGCGGGTCGTCGCCGACGATCTGCAGGTGCTCCGGCGCGTAGTCGTTCACGAAGGCGATGGCCTCGGCCATCGAGGGGGCGAGCACGATGCCGCCGCGCGGACCGGTCAGCACCGCCTCGGAGAAACCGGCGCGCTGCGCGCTCATCGCGCCCCAGAGCGCGGGGATCCGGGCGCGTGCCGCCTCGGCGACCGCGCGCGAGTCGGTGACGAGATAGGCCGAGCTGTCGTCGCCGTGCTCGCTCTCGATCAACAGGTCCATCGCCGCGAGCTCGGGGTCGGCGGTGGCGTCGGCGAGCACGATCGATTCGCTCGGCCCCGCCGGCAGGCCGGTGTCGATGCGGCCGGCGAGCTGCTGCTTGGCCGCGACCAGCCAGGGGCTGCCGGGGCCGACGATCTTCGTGCAGCGCGGGATGGTCGCGGTGCCGAAGGCGGCGGCCGCCACCGCCACCGCGCCGCCACACTTGTAGACCGTCTCGACCCCGGCGCGGCGCGCCGCGACGAGGCTGGCGGCGTCGACGCCGCCCGCGGGCGTCGGCGGGGTCATCACCGCGATCTCCGGCACGCCCGCGATCACCGCCGGCACCGTCGTCATCATCATGACGCTCGGAAAGGCGCCCTTGCCGCGCGGCACGTAGCAGGCCACCGACGGGATCGGGGTGTAGCGGTCGCCCGCCAGCACGCCCGGCCGGATCGTCTCGAGCCACATCCGCTCGGGCTTTTGGCGCTCGTGAAAGCGCTCGATGTTCTCGACCGCGAAGGCGATCGCCGCCTTCACCTCCGGCTCGACCAGGCGTTCCGCCTCCTCGAACTCCTCCGGCGTCGCCTCGAGCCGGTCGGGCGCGAGATCGGCCCCGTCGAACTCGCGGCCGAAGCGGGCGACCGCGGCGTCGCCCTCGGTCCGCACCGCCTCGACGATCCGCGCCACCGGCTCCCGATAGGGGCCGAGGTCGGCCTCGGTCCGCCGCATCAACGCGGCGCGCCCCTCCGCGTCCAGATCGGCGAGCTCGAACAGGTTGACGGCGGCGGGCATGGGCGGGTCCTCGTGGCACGATGCGCAGCGCGGGGCGGGATCACCCCGGGTTTGCGGATAGCACCCGCCGGCGCCGCGGTCATCTCCGCGCAGCCGCGCAACGGCGCCACCGCTCAGGGTCGGATCAGGGCGTAGCGCCCGGCCCGCACCGGCCGGCGCGGTGCCGAGATCGCCCTTCGGCTCACCCGACCAGCACGTCGAACACCGCGAAGACGTGACAGCCGGCGGCGACGACGACGAAGGCGTGCCAGATCGCGTTGTGGAAGGGCAGCGTCGTCCACAGATGGAAGAGGGTGCCGAGGCTGTAGAGCACCCCGCCGAGCCCCAACAGCGCCAACGTCATCGGCGCCAGGGCGCCGGCGAGCGGGCCGATCGCCGGCAGCACGCACCAGCCGAGGGCGAGGTAGAGCGCGACCGAGCGGCGGGTGTCGAGCCAGCCCGGCCGCCACAACTTCAAGACGACGCCGACGGCGGCGGCGAGCCAGACCGCCACCAGCAGCGCCGAGCCGGTGCGGCCCCCCAGCGCCACCAGCCCGAACGGGGTGTAGGTGCCCGCGATCAGGACGAAGATCACGGCCTGATCGAGGCGCCGCATGAGCTCGCGCCAGCGGGGCAGGGGGGCGAGGTTGTAGGCCGCCGACACCCAGGGCATCGCGTTCAGCGCGGCGGTGTAGACCGCGGCGGCGGCGAGCGTCCGGGCGTCGCCCGTGGCCGCG
>CAZCVH010000270.1:0-3412 GCA_964502115.1 uncultured Geminicoccaceae bacterium | reverse complement strand
CCGGGGCATCATGCTGGTGGGCGGCCGGGCGGGGTGTGCGGGTGGCTCGGGCCACGTCGACGGGACGCGCACTCGGCGACGGGGGTGGCCGTGTCCAGCCGCGGCCGTCGCCAGAAGGCGAGCCCGAGCGCGGTGAACATCACGCCCAGGACCAGCGGCAGGCCGACCGGGCCCGCGGCGTCCATCGCCGCGCCCACGCTGCTCGGTCCCACCAGCCCGGCCACGCCCCACATCATGGCGAAGGCGGCGTTGCCGGCGAGCAGGAGGCCGCCGGTGAAGCGGTCGCCGAGCTCGATCAGGGCGACGGTGTAGGTGCCGTAGGCGAAGCCGCCCCAGAGAAAGACCAGCGTCCACAACCCCCAGCCGCCGCTCTCGAAGAGCGGCAAAAGGAGGGCGCCCACCGCCGTCGCCGTGATGCAGGTGAGCATGGCGGCGCGCCGCGAGCCGCGGTCGGCGAGCCAGCCGATCGGCCATTGCAGCGCGACGTTGCCGAGCGCCAGCGCCGTGATCGCGAGCTGCGCCGCGGTGGCCGAGGCGCCGCGCTCGAGCGCCCAGATGGGCAGGAAGGTCAAGACCGCCTGATCGAACGCGGCCGCGCCGCCGACGGCGAGGAGCAAGAGCGGCGCGAGCGGCAGAAAGGCGCGCATCGACTGGCCGTGCTCGAGCTTCACGGCCGGCAGCCGCGGCGCCGCCACCAGTACGAGCGCCGCGGTCGCCGCGGTGATCGCGATGGTGGCGGCGAACGGGGCGAGACCGGCGGTGCCGGTGGCCAGCAAAAGCGTCGGGCCGAGGGCGAAGCCGGCGGCCAGCGAGGTGGCGTAGAGCGCCAGCCAGCGGCCGCGCCGGGCCTTCGGCACCAGCAGGTTCAGCCAAGTCTCGCTCACGACGTAGAGGCCGTTGATGCCGAGGCCGAGCACGAAGCGGGCGAGGAACCACAAGGCGAGATCGCGCGACGTCGCCAGGGCGGCGAGGGCGGCGATCATCAAGGCGCAGCTCACCAGCGCCACCGCGCCGGCGCCGATCCGCCGCGCCAGGGGCGCGATCACCGGGGCCGCCGCGATCAGCCCCACCGGCAGCATGGCGGCGTTGAGCCCGATCAGGCTGCGGCTGTGGCCGCCTTCTTCCAGGATGAGGGCGAGCAGCGGATAGCTCACCCCCTGCTGCAGGCCGAACACCCCCGCCATGACGACGATCGTGGCGACGGCGCGCAGATCCGGTGCGAGGTCGGCGGAGACGGTGGCCAAACGGGCGATCCGAGGCGGGTGGTGGACGGCGTCGATAGCGCCGACGGCCGGCCGTTACCACCCGCGCCGGCGCTAGCCGGAGCTGTCCGCGCGCATGCGGACGTAGCGGCCGGGGGCGTCGTCGAGCGGGGCGAGCCCGCCCGCGGCCGGATCGCGCGCCGGTACCCGTTCGCCGGCGCGCTCGGCCAGCCAGCCGGCCCAGTCGGGCCACCAGGAACCGGCGTGACCCGTCGCCCCCTCGAACCAGTCCTCGGCGTCGTCGCCGGCGTCGTCGCGGGTCCAATAGCCGTATTTGGCGCGGGCGGGCGGATTGATCACCCCGGCGATGTGTCCCGAACCGCCGAGCACGAAGCGTACCGGCCCGCGCAGCTGCCGCGTCACCGGCCAGCACGACGCCCAGGGTGCGATGTGGTCGTCCTTGGTGGCGAGCGCGTAGGTCGGCACGGCGACGTCGCGGGTGTCGAACGGGTGGCCGAGGATGTCGAGCGTCCGCGGCCGCGCCGGGGCGTTGTCGAGATAGAAGCCGCGCAGATAGTCCGAGAGCATCGCCGCCGGCAGGCGGGTGGCGTCGCCGTTCCAGTAGAGCAGATCGAAGGGCTCGGGCGCTTTGCCGAGCAGGTAGTTGTCGACGAAGAACGACCACAAGAGATCGTTCTCCTTCAGCATCGAAAACATGTCCGCCATGTGGCGGCCTTCGAGAAAGCCGGTGGCGGCGGTGTGGCGCTCGAGCGCCGCCACCTGTCGCTCGTCGACGAAGACGCCGATGTCGCCGACGTCGGTGAAGTCGAACAGGGTGGCGAGAAAGGTGGCGCTGGTCACCCGCTGATCGCCCGCGGCGGCGAGGTGGCTCAACAACGTCGCGGTCAGGACGCCGCCGATGCAGAAGCCGAGGACGTTGAGCTCGCGCTCCCCCGTCGCCGCTTCGATGGCGTCGAGGGCCGCCAGCGGGCCCGCCCGCAGATAGTCCTCGAAGCGGTGGTCGGCCAATTCGGCCGGCGGGTTGATCCACGAGATCAAAAACACCGTGAAGCCTTGGTCGACGGCATATTTGACGAAGCTGTTATGATCTTGAAGATCAAGGATATAGTACTTGTTGATCCAGGGTGGGACCAGCAAAAGCGGGCGGCGGTGCACGGTGGTCGTGGCCGGCGCGTACTGGATCAGCTCCATCAACTCGTTGCGGAAGACGACCTTGCCCGGGCTGGCGGCGATGTTGTCGCCGAGGGTGAAGGCGGCCTCGTCGGTGCGCCGCACCCGCAGATAGCCGTCGCCGCGCTCGAGGTCGTCGAGGAAGTGCGCGAGCCCGTCGACGAGGCTGCGGCCGTCGGTCTCGCGCGCCCGCCGCAGCGCTTCGGGGTTGGTGAGCGCGAAGTTCGAGGGCGCCATCGCGCTCAGATACTGCCGCGTGTAGAACTTCACCCGCCGGTGGGTGTCGGCGTCGAGACCGGCGTCGTCGACGAGGCGGTTGAGCCAGTTGCTCATCAAGAAATAGCTCTGCTGCAGGTAGGTCCAGCCGGGCTCCTCCCGCCACGCCTTGTCCTTGAAGCGGCGATCGTTGGGGGGCGTCGCGAAGAGCGGCTGCAGCCGGCCCTCGCGCCGGCCCTCGAGCACGTTGCGCCAGAGCGCGAAGCTGTCGCGCCACAGCTCGGCCTGCGCCTCGGCGACGCGGCGCGGATCGGCGACGAGACCGAGCCTGAATTCGGCGAAGCTGCGGTTGAGCTCGTCCGGCGGCGCCACCGCGAAGGTCTGACCGGCGAGTTCGTCGAGGCGGCGCAGAAAGCGGCGCCCGAGGAACGCGGTGGTGCGGGCGCCGAGCGTCGTCAGGTCGGCGGCGGGCGCGGGGGAATCGGCGCTCAAGCGGAGGTCTCCAGATCCGGCTCCGGCTAAGACCACCGCCGAAAATGCGACAAGGGGCACTTTTTGCGAGCGCGAGGCGGCGGTGCCGCGCGTTCACGCCGCGACGACGGCGCCGGCGTGGGCGACCCGGTCGCGCCCGTTGGCCTTGGCGCGATAGAGCGCGCGGTCGGCCGCCTGCAACGCGGTGGCGAGGTCGAGAGCCGCCGCCGCCGGCGCGACGCCGAAGCTCGCCCGCACCACGAGGCCGCGCGCGCCCGGCGGGGCAGATCGGAAGAGCACACGTCTGAACTCCAGTCACGTGAAACGATCTC
>CAZCVH010000269.1:0-3442 GCA_964502115.1 uncultured Geminicoccaceae bacterium | reverse complement strand
TCGTCGTGCGCATCGCCGACAGCCAACTCTACGTCCTGCCGCAGGCCCACAAGAACGAGCACGCCTCCGAGATCGTGGCCTCGCAAGCCGCACGGACGTTGCTCCACAACCTCGCCACCGGCGTGCCGTCCGCCAAGCTCGTGATCGACTGCCCGCCGTTGTTGCTGACCGACGAGCCGCTCGTGGTGCAAGGCTATGTCGACGGCTGTCTGCTCGTGGTCGAACAGGGGCGGACCAGTCGCGACGACGTCGAACGCAGCGCCGAATATCTCGACGAGGCCAAGTACCTCGGCAGCGTGCTCAACCGGGTCGTCGAGAGTGAAGGCAGCACCTACTACGGCTACCGCTGAAGCACCATCGTCGTTCGTCGAGGAGCGCCAACGTGTACGAAGCCCACTTCGGCTTGCACGAGAAGCCGTTTTCGCTGCTGCCCGACCCGCGTTTCCTTTACGCCGGCCGCACGCACGCGATGGCGATGCACATGCTGGAATACGGTCTCGCCGAGCAGACCGGCTACGTCGTCCTCACCGGCGAGGTCGGCACCGGGAAGACGACGCTGTTGCGCCACCTCTTGCGTTCGGTCGACAACCACGTCCTGATCGGCTTGGTGACCAATACGCACAGCTCCTTCGGCGAGCTGATGAAGTGGATCATGCTGGCTTTCGACCTCGACTACACCGACAAGGACGCGGTCACCCAGCATCAGATTTTCACCGACTTTTTGATCGAGCGCTACGCCCACGGCCAACGGGTCGTCTTGATCGTCGACGAGGCACAGAACCTGGGGCGCGAGGCGCTCGAACAGCTGCGCATGCTCTCCAACATCAACGCCGAGTCGGATCACCTTCTCCAGTTGATCCTGGTCGGTCAACCCGAGCTGCGCCAGTTGCTCAGCAACAACTCCCTGCGACAGTTCGTCCAGCGCATCTCGATCGATTATCACCTCAAGCCGTTGGATCGCGAGGACACCGCTTCCTACGTCCGCCATCGTCTCGAGACGGCCGGCGGTGACCCCGACATTTTCGACCCGGTGGCGCTCGCGACCGTGCATTATTTCGCGCGCGGGCTGCCGCGGTTGGTGAATTCGCTGTGCGACCTGTCGCTGGTCTACGCCTTCGCGGAGGATCGCACCGACGTCGATTTCGATACCGTGTTCAACGTGATCGAGACCCGGGTCCAGGACGGGCTCTCGACGTTCCGGCCCCTGCCGGAATCGGAAACCCGCGCCAACCTCCGGCGCCGCATCGTCGACGAACCCGAGAGTCTGGTCTCCGAGCGCGCTTGACCCGCGCCGCGAGGGCGCCGCCGGCCCCACTCTCACCGCCTGCGCCCATCCGCCTCTTGCGCGCCGCCGCGGTGGCTGCAGCCTCACGGGCGCAGCCGAAGGGGAGAGATTGATGGACCAACGGATGGGCGTGATGCTGTGCGGCCACGGCTCGCGGTCCGAGGCGGCGGTGCGCGAGTTCGCGGTGGTCGCCGACCGCTTACGCGAACGCTTTGCGGACTGGCCCGTCGCGCACGGCTATCTCGAATTCGCCGACCCGGTGCTGCGCGTCGGCCTCGACCGGCTGCGCGCGCAAGGCGCGGAGCGCATCCTGGCGGTTCCCGGCATGCTGTTCGCCGCCGGCCACGCCAAGAACGACATCCCGTCGGTTCTCAACACCTACCAAGCCGAGCACGGCCTCAAGGTCGATTACGGCCGCGAGCTCGGCGTCGATCCGAAGATGATCAAGGCCGCCGCCGACCGCGTGCAGCAAGCGCTCGACCGCGCCGACGCCGCGCACGGCGAACTCCCCAACCACGAGGTCTGCCTCGTCGTCATCGGCCGCGGCGCCTCCGATCCCGACGCCAACTCCAACGTCGCCAAGATCGCGCGCATGCTCTGGGAAGGCATGGGCTTCGGCTGGTGCGAGACCGGCTTTTCGGGCGTGACCTTTCCCCTGGTCGAGCCCTGCCTCGAGCACGTCGCGCGGCTCGGCTACAAGCGCGTCGTCGTCTTTCCCTACTTCCTCTTCACCGGCATCCTGATCGACCGCATCTACGGCTTCACCGACCGCGTCGCCGCCGCCAACCCCGACATCCAGTTCGTCAAGGCGGGCTATCTCGCCGACCATCCGCTCGTCGTCGACACCTTCGCCGAGCGGGTCACCGAGATCCTCGAGGGCCAGAACGTGATGAACTGCGCGATGTGCAAATACCGCGCGCAGGTGCTGGGCTTCGAGCACGATCTCGGCGCGCCGCAGGCGAGCCACCACCACCACGTCGAGGGCCAGGGCGCCTCGGCCCCGGGCTCCAACGTCGCCGACTGCTCCTTGTGCGACGACTTCTGCACCGGCGCCTGCCGGGTCGCGGCCGAGCACGATCATCACCACCACGATCACCATACCGGCGACGGCCACCATCACACCCACGCCCCCTACCCCCACGCCGACCATCCGCTGGGTCCGAAGAGCGTGTTGAAGAAGGCGGGATCGGACTGAGGGCCTCACCCCGGCGGCACGAACACCCTGAGCGCCGCCGGATGGACGCGGAAATGCGCCGGGGTCTTGGTGATGAGCTCGCCGTCGGCGTTGACCGAGCGCGGGCGGCGGGTGGTGACGTCGAAGGCGGTGCCGCGCAGGCTCCGGACCTCGCGCCGGGCGCCGTGGACGCCGCGGCGAAAGGCGTGCAGCATCGATGCCAGGCGCCACACGCTGCCGAACTCGAGCGAATACAGATCGAGTAGGCCGTCGTCGATGGCGGCGTCGCGGGCCACGACGTTACCGCCGCCGTAATGGCGGCCATTGCCGACGGCGATCTGCAGCGTGCGCACCTCCGCGGTGACGCCGGCGTGGGTGATGCGGGCGTGGAACGGCCGGGCGCGCGCGAGCACGCGCAGGCCGGCGGTGGCGTAGCCGAGCCGGCCCCAGCGGCGCTTTTGGGCACGCGTCAACCTGTGGGCGAGTTCGGCACTGAGCCCGATACTGGCGACGTTGAGGAAGGGTCGGCCGTTGACGCTGCCGAGGTCGAGCGCGCGGGTCCGGCAGGCGAGGACGACGTCGGCGGCGGCCGCGGCGGACTCGCTCGGGATCGCCAGCGTGCGGGCCAGGTCGTTGGCCGTACCGAGCGGGATGATGCCGAAAGGCAGTTCGGCCGCGACGAGCCCGGGGGCGGCGGCGTTGAGGCTGCCGTCCCCGCCGGCGACGACGACGGCGTCGACGAACCCTCGATGGGCGAGGATGGCGGTGGCGACCTCCTCGCGCCTTACCGGTGCGACCTCGCGCAGTTCGACGTCCGCCGCGTCGAAGCGCGCGCGGACCGCCTCCAGATGGGCGTCGCCGCGGCGGGCGGCGGAATTGCGGACGAGAAGCAGACGGGCGTTCGTGTGCGGGTCTCCCGACGCCGTGGTCACGGGCGACGCCGTCGCCTCGGTCGGGAACGTCTCGGATGGTGTAGACGGCGT
>CAZCVH010000268.1:0-3463 GCA_964502115.1 uncultured Geminicoccaceae bacterium | reverse complement strand
TTGATCGAAGAGGCGCGCGCCGCGCTCGAATAGGCCGGGCTCCGCGGTCGCCGCGTCCGAGCGGGTGCGCCGACCGCCGCCGCGGCGAACCCACTGCGCCAACGCCCGCCGCGCCGCCCATCAGTTGGTCGTGCGGGCGGCGAGCGCGGCGCGGCACTTCAATTGCTGGTGGAGCCGGCGAAACGCGGCGCTTTCGATCTGTGCACACTGCTCGAGTTGCACGGCGGCGCCCGGATCGCCTGCGCCGCGGCTCGCCCGTCCGGCGACGTAAAGGGCGGACCGTCGCACGGTCCGCCCGACGCGGTCCTGGCGGTTCAGCTGCGGTCGGTCAGGCCCGTCACGCCGGCGCGCTGCGCGCAGCTCGCGCAGCAGAAGATCCGGCCGTCGTGCTCGACGCCGTGGCCGGCGATGCGCACCCCGCAATGCCGACACGCCGGCGCCAACGCGTGCATGGCGCACTCGAAGCTGTCGAAGACGTGGTCGGCGCCGTCCTTTCGGACCTGGAACGCTTTGTCGTAGTCGTTGCCGCAGACCTCGCACACCGGCATCGCGACCTCCCATAATTCGAGAGACGTTTTGAAAACGTTCGCCAGAGGCGGCGGTTGCAGCCGGCACCGTCGTGGCGCTGCAACCTCCGACCGTCCCGCGCACTTCGACGAGTGATCTCGACCCACTCGTGGCGTAAGCGGAGGTGTTGATGGCGGTTCCCGAGCCCCTGCGCGCGGAGGCGCTCGCCTGGGATTGTCCCGAAGCGGCCTTCGCCGGCGTGGACGAGACGCCCGCGGCGCCGGCCGCGCCGCTCGGCCAGCACCGGGCGGTGGAGGCGCTGAGCTTCGCGCTCGAGCTCGGCGATACCGGCTACAACGTGTTCGCGATGGGCCCCGAGGCGCTGGGCAAGCGCGAGGTGGTGCTCGACCGGTTGCGGGCCCACGCCGAGGGCGACGCCGCGCCGTTCGATCTCTGCTACGTCGACAATTTCGGCGAAGCCCGGCGGCCGCGGCGGCTGTCGCTGCCGCCGGGAACCGGAGCTCGCCTGCGCGAGGACATGGTCCAGCTGGTGCGCGAGCTCAAACCGTCGCTCTCCGCCGCCTTCGAGAACGAGGAGTACCGCACGCAGAAGGAGACCCTCGAGCAGGGGGTGAAGGATCGCCAGGAAGCCGCCATCCACGAGGTCGAAGAGCACGCCCGGCAACGCTCGATCGCGCTGCAGCGCACGCCCATGGGCTTCACCTTCATGCCGATGAAGGACGGCGAGGTGATCCCGCCGGACGACTTCAACAAATTGCCCGACGACGAGCGCAAGAGCTTTCGCGAAGCGATCAGCGAGTTGGAGCGCGAGCTTCAGGCCGCGGTGCGGCAGTTTCCCCAGTGGGTGAGCGAGGTCCGCGAACAGGCCCGCGATCTCGGCCGTCGCACCGCCGACGACGCTCTCGGCCATCTGTTCGACCCGCTGTTCGAACGCTACGCCGATCACGAGGGCGTGCGCACCTTTCTCGACGGGGTGCGCCGCGACATCCTCGATCATGTCGACACCATCCTCGAGATCCCCGACGAGGGTTTCGACGTCCGCGCCGAGAACGTCGAGCAGGGCCACGACCTGATCCGGCGCTACCTCGTCAACCTGCTGGTCGATTGCCGCGAGCGCACCGGCGCGCCCGTGATCGTCGAGGACGATCCGAGCTACGATCGGCTGTTCGGCCGCATCGAGCACCGCGCCCAGCAGGGGGCGCTCACCACCGATCTCCACCTCATCCGCGACGGCGCGCTGCACCGCGCCAACGGCGGCTACCTCGTGCTCGAGGTCCAGCGGCTGTTGACGCGGCCCTTCGCCTGGGACGCGCTGACCCGCGCGCTGGAGCGCGGCGAGGTCGCCATCGAGCCGCCGATGCAGGCGATGGGGCTGATGTCCACCACCACCCTCGAGCCGCAGCCGACGCCGCTGAAGGTCAAGGTCGTGCTGCTCGGCAACCGTCTGCTCTACCATCTGCTGCGGGCCTACGAGCCCAAATTCCCGCGGCTCTTCAAGATCGCCGCCGACTTCGAGGAGGAGGTCCGCCACGACGACGGCCAGCTCGAAGCCTTCGGCCGCGAGCGCCGCGCCCAGGCCGAGGCCGACGAGCTGTTGCCGGTGGCGGCGGGCGGGCTCGCCCGGCTCGCCGAGTACGCCGCCCGGCTCTCGGGCGACCGCGACAAGCTCTCGACCGAACGCGAGACCCTGGGCGACGTCCTGCGCGAGGCCGACGTCCTCGCCCGCCGCGGCGGGCTCGACCACATCGACCGCGCCGCCGTCACCGACGCCATCGAGGGCCGGCTGCACCGCCTCGGCCGCGCCCGCGAGAAGACCCTGGAAATGATCGAAGAGGGCACCGTCCGCATCGCCACCAGCGGCGACGCCTCGGGCCAGATCAACGGCCTCGCGGTCGCGGATCTGGGCGAGGCCGCCTTCGGCAAGCCGGCGCGGATCACCGCGCGGGTCCGGATGGGCGCCGGCCACGTCGTCGACATCGAGCGCGAGGCCAAGCTCGGCGGGCCCGTCCACTCCAAGGGCGTGTTGATCCTGTCGGGCTATCTGAGCGCGCACTACGCCGTCGACGTGCCGCTGTCGCTGCAGGCCAGCCTCGTCTTCGAGCAGTCCTACGGCGGGGTCGAGGGCGACAGCGCCTCCTCGGCGGAGCTGATGGCGCTGCTGTCGGCGCTGGCGGAGCTTCCGATCGCGCAGCGCTTCGCCGTCACCGGGTCCGTCGACCAGTACGGCGAGGTCCAGGCCATCGGCGGCGTCAACGAGAAGATCGAGGGCTTCTTCGATCTGTGCGACGCGCGCGGGCTCAACGGGGACCAGGGCGTGTTGATCCCGAAGACGAACGCGCGCCATCTGATGCTGCACCGCCGGGTCCGGGACGCCGTGGCGGCCGGCCGCTTCCACGTCCACGCCGTCGATCACGTCGACGAGGGCCTCGAGCTCTTGACCGGCCGGGCGGCGGGCGCCCGCGGCGACGACGGCCGCTTTCCCGAGGGCACGGTGCACGACCGCGTCGACCGCCGGCTGCGCGACTTCGCCGAGCGGCGCCGCGCCTTCGGTGGCGCCGCCGCGGCCCTGCGCGGCGGCGGCGAACGGAGCGAGTGAGGCCATGGCGGAGCAACCCGAGCGTCTCGTCCTCGCGGTCGACGAGGTCGACGTCGCGCTCGACGGCGGCGTGGCGTTGGCCGAGCGGCTGGGCCTCCCGCTCGAGGTCGTGCTGGTCGAGAACCCGACCTGGCGGTACGTCGAGAGTTACCGGGCGCTGGCGGGCGCCGGCCGGCCGGCCCCCAAAGCACCGATGAACCAAGCGGTGCGGGTGGCCCGACGCCGGCTCGAAGCCCGCCTGCACCGCCTCGCCGCCGGGCGCGTGGCGTGGGCGGTGTCGGCGGCGCCGCGGCTCGAGCCGGACCGGCTCGGACGGCGCGACATCCTGCTCCTGTCGCA
>CAZCVH010000267.1:0-3463 GCA_964502115.1 uncultured Geminicoccaceae bacterium | reverse complement strand
GTCGGCGGTGAAGGCGAGCGCCAGCTCCGCCGCCGACGGCGCGCCGTCGAATTCCGCGCCGCGGTCGATGCCGCCGTCGATCCAGTCGTCGCCGCCGTCGCTGAAGACGCGGTCGAGCGGCTGCGCCGCGCGCTCGAAGTCGAGGTCGACGACGTGGTCGACGCGCTCGGCGCCGTTCTCGGCGAGCCGCGCGTCCGCCGCCCGCTCGCGCTGGAGCCGCCGCCGGTAGGTGACGACGCCCGTCTCGGTCCGCACGGTCGGGTCGGTGTAAGGGAAGGCGGCCACCTCGTGGTCGTCATAGGCGAAGGCGAGGCGCAGCGCCGCGACCGGCATGGGCCGGTCCGTCCGGCCGTAGCCAGCCCACAGCGGCCGTGCGGTGAGCGCGAACAGCCGCAGCACCGGCACCGGCTCGACCTCCTCGCGGGTGAGCTGCTCGAGGACGCGCGGCGCGGGTGGGCGGGCGTGGCGCAGCGCGCCCAGGCGTGTGGCCACCGTCTCGGCCGCCGCCGGCGGAACCACCGGGCCGCGCACGAGCGCCGCCGCAAGGTCGACCGGCAGGTCGAGCGCGAGCGGGCCGGTGGCACCCGAGGCCGGCTCGACGTAGCGCGGCGGGGTGAGGGCCAGGAGCGCGAGCGGCGCGCCGTCGCCGTCCTGCAGCACCGCCCGCTGGCCACCGTCCTCGGCATCGCGCCACACGACATGACCGCTGCGTTCGCCGGCGCCGGTCAGCACCGGGCCGTGCGGGTCGGCCCAGCGGCCGCGGCCGGTGGCGACGAGACGGTCGAGCACCTCGCCCAGCTCCTCGTCGGCGCCGAGCGCCAAGCGGCCGAAATCGTTGGGACCGACGCCCAGAAGCCTGAGGCGGCGCAGGATACGGTGGTCGTCGGTGCTCACGAACGCCGGCGGCTCGTGCCAGAGCAGGCGCTCGGGATCGTAGAGCCGCACCGACTTGCCGAGCGTGTCGTCCTTTTTGATGTTCACCCGCATCGGCCGCACGGCGAAGGGGCGGTCCGGCTCGGCGCTCACGACGTAGAGCAGGACCTCGCGCGGCGGCTTGGCCGATCGCGCCTCGCCGGCGCCGTCGCGCCGGGCGTCGAGGCTCTGGACCTGGTCCAGCCAGGCGGCGATCGCCGGCGGCACGCTCGGGCCCGGCGCCGCGGCGTGAAGGTTGCGGGCGGCATGGGCGATCACGACCGCGGCGACGTGCTTGCAGTTCCACCCCACCGGGCAGTCGCAGTGGCCGTCGATGCCGACGACCTCCCCGGCCGCGTCCCGCTCGAGGCGGACTCGCGGTCGATAGGGCTCGGACCGCGAGCCCTGCACGGACGCGACGAGGACGCCCGCCGCCTCCTGCTCGATCTCCATGACGCGGCCCGCGAAGGCGTAGGCCAGGCCGCGTCCCTCGACCTTCGCTCCGAGCAGGCGTCGCAGGAATTCACGCGTAATCAGGCCTCGTCTCCCGTCGTGTCGCGCGCCAGATCTAACCGCGTCGCCTCGGCCTGCCCAGCCGATGTCGAGAGGCGCCCGCCGCCACGACCGCGAACCGCTGCGAGCCTGCCGTGCGCCACGCCCGCCGTTCGAGGTGCTCGTGGTCGGGCGCGGGTCCGACTGTCGTCGGATGACGCGAGGGGCCGTGGGTCGAGCTGGGGAGAGCCCGCCGCGACCGCCTCCCCACGGCCGGCAACCCTGGACACCGCCATCACCACCTCCTTGTCGACCAGCGCGACGGGCGTAAGTTCGAAAAATGTCGCAGCGAAAGGGCGTGGTTTCGGTGGTTCGAGGAACGCTCGTCGGCGCGACGATCGACACGGCTCGGAGCCTCATGGTCGACCAAGGCGAGTGCTCGTCACGGCGAGCCGCATGCACGGCGCGGGCGCTCGCCGCCCTCGTCGGCGGTGTGCTCGCGCTGGCCGCCTCGCCCGCGGCGGCCTGCTTTTTCCATTCCAACCCGATCGGGCTCACCGTCGGCCACGGCCTGGCCCTGCCGGTCGCGGTGGCGACGCGCGCCGCCGAGGAGGCCGACATGCTGCCGCCGGTGCCCAGCGGGCGACGGCGCGCGCTCACCCGCCTCTCGGTCATCACCGGCTATCTGCCCAAGCTCGCCGCGCGGTCGTCGGTGCTCGGCGACGTCGAGGCCTTCTCGGTGCTGCAGAGCCAATCGCACACCTGGACGCGCTACGCCCCCGGCCCGGGCGGCGTCGCCGTCGAGGGCCACCGGCTGCGACCGGAGCCGGACGATGGCGTCGTGGTGGTCGCGGACACCGCGCTCGCGGCCCTGCTCGGCGGCCGGCTCGACGTCTACGCCGCGCTCGATCGCGGTCTGGTCGCGGTCAATGGACCGCCCGCGGTCGCCGAGCGCTTCGCCGCGCTGATCGACGAGGTCCGCGCCTCCGCCGTCGGCCGCGCCATCGCCGACGATCCCGTGTTCGGCGGGCGCAGTTTCTGATCCGGTGAACCGCCCGCGGCGCGACGGGACGCAGGTGCGGCGGGTGACGTATGCGTCCGGACAAGGGTGCGCGTCGACCCGACGGAACGGACGCGGTCGCGTCCGAGCCGGGCGATACCGTCCGCTACGGCCCGGGTCCTGCGACGGCTCGGCGTCGGGACCCTTCAAAAGGGGACCCGCGCCATGACGCGGTTCCCCCGCATCCGTCGCCGCCGGCGGCTCAGCGGCTCGCGGTCTCGCGTTCGACGGTCGTGGCGAACGCCTCGTTCATCACGTGGAACACGGCCGTAGCGTCGACGTAGTCACCGTCCCAGCCGTAGGGCTCGCCCCAAAGCCCGGCGGCCTCGAGGTCGGTGCGCGTGAACTCGCGGAACGTTTCCGCCCCCGCGCCCAGCGCCCACAAGGGCACGAGCTCGTTGGTGTGGTTGCCCGACGCCCACTGATGGCCGGGAAGGCGGCCCGCGCCGAGGTTCTGCACGGCGCGGAACTCGACGAAGGTGTCCTCGCGCGGATCGAAGCGCGCCGCCTCGATCGCCGCCTCGGAGCGGTCGGCCGCGATCGGCCCGCCCTCGCCGTTGCGGAAGGTGCCGGCACCCCAGATGCCGCCGGTCTCGTGATCGGAGGTCACGATCAAGAGGGTCTCGTCCCAGCTCGAATTCGCCTCGACCCAGTCGATCACGGCCGCCACGGCTCGGTCGAAGTCGATCTGCTCCTCGATGAAGCGCGGCATGTCGTTGGCGTGGGCCATCCAGTCGACCGCACCGCCCTCGGCCATCAGGTAGAAGCCGTTCGGGTTGCGATCGAGCATCTCGAGCGCGCCCAGCGTCATCGTGGCGAGCGACGGCACGTCGTCGCGCCGGGCCATGCCGGAGACCGTGTCGCCCTCGGCCAAGCCCTCGCGCTGGGCCTGGATGGTGCTGATGGAGCGCGCGATGCCGACGGCCTTCTCGGGCAGCTCCTCACCCGCCGCCAGCCGCTCGAAGTCGGCGACGTCGTCGACGAAGGTGAAGCCGTTCA
>CAZCVH010000266.1:1898-3473 GCA_964502115.1 uncultured Geminicoccaceae bacterium | reverse complement strand
GGCCGGCGCCGTCGGCGTCCGCGCCGACGACGCCGCCGCGCCGCTGGGCGGGCCGCTGGGCGGCGGGTTGGTCGAGGCGGTGACGGCGCCCTGGACGGGCGATCTGGACGGCATGGTCGAGCGCGGCGTCATCCGCGTGCTCACCGCCTACAGCCGGACCCACTTCTACCTCGACGGCGGCGAGCCGCGCGGGTTGACCCACGAGGCGATGCGGCTGTTCGAGACGTTCGCGAACGAGCGGCTGGCGGCGCCGGTGGAACTCGTCGTCGTGCCGGCGCCGCGCGACCTGCTGCTGGACTGGCTGCTCGCCGGCAAGGGCGATCTGGTCGCCGCCAACCTGACGGTGACGCCGGAGCGGGCGGCCCGCGTCGCCTTCACCGCGCCGGTGCGCGAGGACGCGATCGAGCAGGTGGTCCTGGCGCCGAACGCTCCCGCGGTCGCGAGCCTCGACGCGCTCGCCGCCGCCGGTGTCCCGCTGCACCTGCGCCTGGAGAGCAGCTATTTCGAGCATGTCCGCGCCGTCAACCGAGGCCGCGGGACGCCGCTGCGCGTGGTCGCCGTCGACCCGGTGCTGACCGACGCCGACATCCTCGATCTGGTCGCGGCCGGCATCGCGCCGGCGACGGTCGTCGACCGCCACAAGCTCGCGCTCTGGGCGCAGGTCTACCCCGAGCTGGTCGTACCCGACGGCCTGCACGTCGCCCACGGCCGCCGGATCGCGATGGCGGTGCGCCCCGACAGCCCCGAGCTCGAGGCCCTTCTCGACGCCTTCGTGCCGACGATCGAGGCCGGCTCCCTGGTCGGCAACATCCTGATCGAGCGCTATCTCGAGGATGTCGAGCGGCTGAGCGATCCCACCGCGGCAGCGGCGCGCGCGCGGTTCTCGCGTTTGCGCCCGCTGTTCGAGGAGGCCGGCGAACGCTTCGGCTTCGATTGGCGGTTGTTGGCGGCGCAGGGTTTTCAAGAGAGCCGGCTCGACCAGGACGCCCGCAGCGCGCGCGGTGCGATCGGGGTCATGCAGCTGCTGGCGACGACCGCCGCCGAGCCCTATGTCGGCTTGCCGGCGATCGACCGCGTCGAGGTCAACATCATCGCCGCGGCCAAGTACGCCCGCTGGCTGGTCGACACCTATTTCGACGAGCCCGCCATCACCGACTTCGACCGCGCCCTGTTCGCGCTCGCGGCCTACAACGCCGGGCCCGGCAACATCGCCAAAGCCCGCGCCCGCGCCGAGGCCCGCGGGCTCGATCCCGACCGTTGGTTCGACCACGTCGAACTCGCCACCGCCGAGCTGGTGTCGAACGAACCGGTGCGCTACGTTCGCGGCGTCTACAAGTATTACGTGACCTACCGCCGCCTGTTGGAGAGCGAGGCGCGCTGAGGCGTGGGTTGAAGCGGCATGCGCTACGTCAAGCACTGGGCGCTGAACTTCGCGGCCTGGGTCGCCCTCTATGGCGTCTACGCCACGGGCGCCTCCTTCGTCGACGACAAGCCGTTCTGGGGCTACGGCGGGCCGGCGTGGATCCTCGTGCCGATGGCCGGCCTGGGCGCCGTCACCGCGCTGGTCACGCAGAA
>CAZCVH010000266.1:0-1798 GCA_964502115.1 uncultured Geminicoccaceae bacterium | reverse complement strand
GCCCATGAAGCGCGCGGGCACCATGTCGGATCGAGCCGGACGGCGCGGGGCGGAATGGAGGCGTTCGGGAAAACCGACGGCGGGGTCGACTTTGCAGCGCAGCAAGAACGCGACGGCGCGGGAAGGAGCGCGGCCGGCATGAGCGACGGCGACACCGACCTTTCGGCGCGGGTGCGCGCTCGGCTCGAGGGGCTGAGGCCGGCCCAGGTGCCGGTGACCTACCGCGACCTCGCGGCCGCCCTCGGCCTGCGCCCGCCGCACACCATCCACCGCCTCGCGCTCGCGCTGGAGGCGACCATGCGCGAGGACGCCGCCGCCGGCCGGCCGCTGATCGCGGCGCTGGTGGTGAGCAAGGTCGGCGGCGACCTCCCGCAGGCGGGCTTCTTCGACCTCGCGGCCGAACTCGGCCGCCTGCCGGCCGAGCGCGACGCCGCCGTCGAGGCGTATCGGCGCGAGTTCGCGGCGGCGGTGGCGACCCATCTCGAAGCCGGCACGGCCTGATCACACCGCCGCGAGCAGGGCCTCGTCGATGGCGGCGGCCACCGTGTCGGCCGGTCGAAAGCCGAGCGCGACGACCTGCGGCTTCGGGCGGGTGAGGGCGAGCACCGTCGGGTAGCCGGTGACGCCCAGGCGCGCCACCTCCGCGTTCTCGGCGGCGAGCGCGGCGGCGGTCTCGGGGTCGTCGAGCGCGGTGGTGACGAGTTCGGGATCGAGCCCGGCTTCCTCGGCGAGCGCCGCCAGCACCGCGGGCGCGGTGACGTCGCGGTTGTCGCGATAGAAGGCCGTCTGGACCGCGCCCAGATAGCGCAGCGTCCGCGCCGGCGCGGCGGCGCGGACGGCGGCGACGGCCCGGCTGGCGGGGCGGGTGTCGTAGACGACGTCGTCGCGCGCCAACAGGCCGAGGTCGAACGGCCGCCCCGACATCTCCTCGACCCGGCGCCAGGCGTCGCGCAGATAGGCCTTCTGCTCGTCGCTCAGCGGTTCGGTGTCGGCGCGCAGCGAGCCGAGGGCGAGGGTGGCGCAGACCGCGGTGCTGCGCGCCGCGAGCGCGGTCGCGAAGCCGTCGTGGAAGCCGTAGCACCACGAGCACATCGGGTTGGCGAAATAGACGAGCTCCAGGGTCATCGCGGTCCCGCTCGGTTGCCCGTGCCGGCATGGCCACGCCGCGCCGGGCGCGTCAACGCCCGCGGAGGGGGCGCGGCGGCTCCGCTCTCCAACGGTTCGTCGGCCTGCAGGATCGCGACGAGCCGACCGACACGGCCGCTCGCCAGCGGCCGCAGCCGGTCCCTCACGGCGTCGTCGGCGCGCACGCGGGCGACCGCCTCGAGGAGCTCGTCGTCGCTCGCCCCGGTGGCCGGGATGTCGGCCGCGGTCTCGTCGTCGACCGCCCCGACGATCCGGCGAACCTGTTCCGAGGTCGGTGGTTGCATGGCCCGAACCTCCCGCGGCTCGACGAAGGCGAAGGCGCGCGGCGCGTCGCCACCACCCCCAACGGACCCGAGGGCGCCGATGTTCCCGCGCCTTGTCCGGGCGATCGGGCGCCGAGGCTCGGTCGTCGACGCCTCGCCGCGCCGATCGCCCCCGCCGACCCCCGCCCATGCGCTCGCAAGTCGTTGAATTCTCATCGAAAACCGCCGGACTGGGTTCGTTCGGCAACACCCGAGGCCGCGCCGCACTCCCCTCGCTGCCAAGACCGTTTTCCTAGCACAGTCGGCCGCTCCGGGCGAGGCCGACGATCACGCCGTCAAGGACGCGCGCCGCGCCCGGACCGGCCGCCGACCGCCCATCGCGGCGCCGG
>CAZCVH010000265.1:0-3474 GCA_964502115.1 uncultured Geminicoccaceae bacterium | reverse complement strand
GTGCGGCGCTCCTCTTCGGGGCGACGAACGCGATCTATCTGTCCTTCGCCGCCGATCGCGTCGTCGCTGCGGGCGGCCTGCCCGGCCTGCCGCAAGCGGGAGCCTCGGCGGTGATCTTTTTGGCCTACGGCGGCTGCGGTCTGGTCGGGCTGGCGACCGGCCGAATGGAGGCGCGCCTCGGCCTCGCGGCCTTGCTCGCGGCGATCTTCGCCGCCTTCGCCGCCTCGCTCGCGCTCGTCGCCCTCGCGCCCGGCTCCTGGTCGGGCGTCGTCGTCTCGGCCGGCCTGCACGGCGCGGCGGTGATGACGATCAGCGCGGTGCTCTCGTTCTGGAGCCTGCGCCTGTTCCCCGGCCGCGGCACGCTCGGCTTCACGGCCGCACTCGTCGCCGCCGCCACCGGCAGCGTCGTCGGCCCGGCCTCGGCGGGACCGCTGGTCGAAGCGGTCGGGACGGAGGCCGCCTTTTTGGTCCTCGCGCTCCCGCCGACGGCGGTCGCCCTCGCCTTCGCGATCCGCGGTTCGCGCCTCGGGTCTCGAGGGTAGCGACGGCGGCAGGGCGCATGGCCGCCGCCTCGCGCGCCGCCGGGGAGCCTACCGCTCGCGCAGCCCGACCTCGTCGTAGAAGCGCTCGGCGCCGGCGTGCAGCGGCGTCGAGACGCCCTCGAGCGCGGTGTCGAGCGTGATGTCGGCGGCCTTGGCGTGGGCGTTGGCGAAGAGCGCGCGGCTGTTGTCGTTCCACAGCGCCCGGGTGATGGCGTAGACGCGATCGTCGGGCTGATCGCTCGACGTCACCCACTGCGCGCCCACCGCCACCGTCGGCACGTCGTAGTCGACACCCTCGTAGGTGCCGGCCGGGATCGTCGCCTCGTCATAGAAGGGCACGACCTCGAGGAAGGCGTCGATCTCCTCCTCGGAGAAGCGGTAGAGTTCCATGCCGCGGGTCGCGGCGAGCTCGACCATCGCCGCCGTCGGCGTGCCGGCGACGTGGAAAAAGGCGTCGAGCCGGCCGTCGGCGAGGCGCTCGGCGCTTCGGCTGTTGTCGAGTTCGGCGGTGTCGATGTCGTCGCGGCCGATGTCGAAGAGTTCCAAAAGCTCGCGCACGACCACCTGCGTGCCGGATCCGGCCTGGGCGATGCCGACGCGCTTGCCGGCGAGGTCGGCGATCGACGCCAGCTCCGCGCCCTCGGGCAGGACCAGCTGCATGTGCTCGGGGAAGAGGTTGGCGACGACGCGCAGCTTGTCGTAGACGCCCCGCTCCTCGAAGGCGCCGGTGCCGTCGTAGGCGGTGTGGACGATGTCCGCGGCGGCGAGGCCGCTCTCGATCTCGCCCGACTGCACCGCGGTGACGTTGGCGAGCGAGCCGTTGGAGGACTGCGCCACCGCGACCAGCCCCGGCACGCCGCAGGAGCCGGCCTCCGCGCAAGGGCGCGAGCCCGGCGGGTTGGAGACGGCGTCGGCGATCACGGCCGCGATCGGGAAGTAGGTGCCGCCGGCGCTGCCGCTGGCGATGCGGAAGAAGGTCATGTCCTGCGCCGCGGCCTCATCGATGGCGCCGGCGGCGCCGGCGGCCAGCATCATCGCCGCGGCGAGCCCGAGTGCGGATCGCGGCATGACGGCTCCCTTGCTCGACATCGTGCATCGAAGCGACGACGCGCGACCATGGCGCCGCCGCGCCACGCCGGCAAGCCGCCGGCTCAGAGGTAGAGCGCGCGCGCCGTCGCGAAGACCAGCGGCATGGTCACCGCCGCGGCGATGGTCTGGCTGGTGATCAGCGCCGCCATGTAGTCGGCGTCGCCGCCCAGCTGCTTGGCGAGGACGTAGGCGCCGGGCGCGGTCGGTCCGGCATGGTAGAGCATGACGGCGAGCGCGAGCGTGGTCTCGACCCCGAGGGCGACGCACAGCGCCCAGGCCGCGACCGGCATCGCCAGCAGCTTGAGGACCGCGGTGAGGACCATGCCCAGAGGCGCCGTGGTGACGGCGGGAACCGTCAGCCCGGCGCCGACGCAGACCAGCGCCAGGCCGAGGGCGCTGTCCGACAACAGCGCGGCGGCGGGGTCGAGCGGGCCGGGCAGGCCGATGCCGGTGAGGTTCAAGACCAGCCCCGCCACCGTCCCCAGGATGAACGGGTTGGCGGAGAGCGCGCGGACGGTGTCCCAGACCGCCGTCGTCGGGGCGTCGCCGTAGCGCGTACAGGCGACGACGCCGACGATGTTGACCGCCGGGACGTAGAGCATCGCCGCCATCGCGGTGATCGCGCCGGCGTCGCGGCCGAGCAGCGCTTGGCTGGCGGCGAAGACGATGAAGATGTTGTTGCGGGTGAGCCCCATGATCGTCGCGGGAAAGGCCGGCCCGCGCAGCCAGACGGCGGCAGGGGCGGCGGCGCGCAGCGCGAACGCCGCCGCCAGCATGAGCGCGATCGGCACCAGCATGACCGCCGCCAGCGGCACCAGCGCGGCGAGGTCGATCTCCGTGCGGTTCATCGCGCGGATGATCAGCGCCGGCACCAGCACGAAGTAGACGACGCTCTCCAGCGCCGCGCGGCGGGCGCCGTCGAGAAAGCCGATCGCTTTGAGAACGACCCCGAACCCGGTCACCAAAACGAGCGGCAGGATCGCCTCGACGACCGCGAGCACGGGGCGGGCGCGCTCAGCGCTCGGCGCGGAGGGCGGTGTGCGACGCGGCGACCGCGATCATCGCGGCGCCGTCGCCCACGGCCTCGATGGCGAGCGCGGTCGCGCGCGCCTCGCGCAGGCGGGTGGCGCCGATGAGCGAGCCGCCGCCGACCACGCCGACACGGGCCTCGACGGGTGGCCCTTCGCCGCCCGCCGTCGTGGTCACGATCATCCGGTCCCCCTTTGCATCGCCGCCGCGCGCGTCTCTAAAGCGGAAGGCCCCCGCCACTTCAACGCCCGAGCCCGCGCGATGACCGAACGTGCCGCCGACCGTCTCGCCCGCCGTCTGTTCGAGGCCGGTGTGCGCTTCGCCTTCGGCATCCCCGGCGGCGAGGTGCTGGTGTTGATGGACGCCCTGGAGCGCGCCGGCATCCGCTACGTTCAGGTCAAGCACGAGACGGCGGGCGGGTTCATGGCCGAGGCGGTCTGGCAGCGCACCGGCGCGCCGGGTGTGCTCGTCGCCACGGTCGGCCCCGGGCTCACCAACGCCGTCAACGTCGTCGCCAACGCCGCGCTCGACCGGGTGCCGCTTTTGGTCCTCGCCGGCTGCGTCGACGCCGACGACCGGCTGACCTACACCCACCAGGTGCTCGACCACGCCCGCATGCTCGAGCCCGTGGTCAAGGGCAGCTTCACGCTGAGCGCGGCCGCGCCCGACCTGGTCGCCGAGAAGGCGATCCGCCGCGCCACCGACCCGCGCCCCGGCCCGGTCCACATCGACGTCCCGATCAAGGTCGCCGGCGCCGCCGCCGGCGCGGAGACCGGGCTCCGCCGCGGCCCGCGGGTGGCGACGGAGCCCGGTC
>CAZCVH010000264.1:0-3484 GCA_964502115.1 uncultured Geminicoccaceae bacterium | reverse complement strand
GTGAGACCGAAGCCAAATGGCAGCGGATCTGGGAGGAGCGCGGCACCTTCACCAGCCGCACCGACACCAGCCGCCCCAAGGCCTACATCCTCGAGATGTTCCCCTATCCCTCGGGGCGCATCCATATCGGCCATGTCCGCAACTACACCCTCGGCGACGTCGTCGCCCGTTGGCGGCGGATGCAGGGCATGAACGTGCTGCACCCGATGGGCTGGGACGCCTTCGGGCTGCCCGCCGAGAACGCCGCGATGGAGCGCAAGGTCCACCCGCGCGACTGGACCTACGCCAACATTCACGAGATGCGCCAGCAGTTCAAGAGCATCGGCTTCTCGCTCGACTGGAGCCGCGAGTTCGCTACCTGCGATCCGGACTACGTGCACCAGCAGCAGCGGCTCTTTTTGGACTTCTTTGATGCCGGGTTGGTCTACAGGAAGGAGAGCTGGGTCAACTGGGACCCGGTGGACCAGACCGTGCTCGCCAACGAGCAGGTGGAGGACGGCCGCGGCTGGCGCTCCGGCGCGGTGGTCGAGCGCCGCAAGCTGTCGCAGTGGTTTTTGAAGATCACCGCCTACGCCGAGGACCTGCTCGCCGCCATCGACCGCCTCGACCGCTGGCCCGACAAGGTCCGGCTGATGCAGCAGAACTGGATCGGCAAGAGCCGAGGGGCGCGCATCCGCTTCGCGATCGAAGGGCGCGACGCGCCGCTCGAGGTCTTCACCACCCGCCCCGACACGCTCTTCGGCGCCAGCTTCATGGCGGTGGCCCCCGACCACCCGCTGAGCGCGGAGCTGGCGGCGGCCGACCCCGAGCTCGCGGCGTTCGTCGACGAGTGCGCCAAGATCGCCACCAGCGAGGAGGCCATCGCCAAGGCCGAAAAGCGCGGCTACGACACCGGTCTGGTCTGCCGCCACCCGTTCACCGGCGAGGATCTTCCGCTCTACGTCGCCAACTTCGTGTTGATGGACTACGGCACCGGCGCGATCTTCGGCTGTCCGGCGCACGACCAGCGCGACCTCGACTTCGCGCGGCGCTACGGCCGGCCGGTGCGCCCGGTGGTGCTGCCGCCCGACGCCGATCCGGCGAGCTTCGAGGTGGCCGACGAGGCCTATGTCGGGCCGGGCACGATCTACCGCTCCGACTTCCTCGACGGACTCGACATCGAGGCCGCCAAGGCCCGGGTGATCGCCCGGCTCGAGGAGATCGGCGTCGGCACCGGCGAGACCACCTTCCGGCTGCGCGACTGGGGCATCTCGCGCCAGCGCTACTGGGGCTGTCCGATCCCGATGCTCTACACCGCGGACGGCGAGGTGGTGCCGGTGCCGCGCGAGCAGCTGCCGGTGCTGTTGCCCGAGGACATCGATTTCGAGAGCCCGGGCAACCCGCTGGCGCGGCACGCCGGCTGGGCCGAGGTGACGCTCCCCGACGGCCGCAGGGCCCGGCGCGAGAGCGACACCATGGACACCTTCGTCGACAGCTCCTGGTACTTCGCCCGCTTCTGCTCGCCGGGGCTGGCGGATCGCCCCGTCGACAAGGAGGCGGTGGACTACTGGCTGCCGGTCGACCAGTACATCGGTGGCGTCGAGCACGCGGTGCTGCATCTGCTCTATTCGCGCTTCTTCACCCGTGCGATGCGCGATTGCGGCCATCTGTCGATCGACGAGCCCTTCGCCGGCCTCTTCACCCAGGGCATGGTCACCCACCAGACCTACAAGAGCGCCGACGGCCGCTGGCTCTCGCCCGAGGAGGTGCGCGAGGAGGAGGGGAGGTGGGTCGACCTCGCCGGCCGAGCGGTGACCGCGGGCCGCGTCGAGAAGATGTCGAAATCCAAAAAGAACGTGATCGACCCGCAGGCCATCATCGAGAGCTACGGCGCCGACTGCGCCCGCCTCTTCATGCTCTCCGACAGCCCGCCCGAGCGCGACCTGGAGTGGACCGAGGCCGGCATCGAAGGGGCGTGGCGCTACCTCAACCGCATCTGGCGGCTCTACGACGACCGTCTGGACAAGCTGGCGGCGACCGGCACGCCGCCGCCCGCGCCGCTCTCGGAGGCCGCGCAGGAGCTGAAGCGGCTGGTGCACCTCACCATCGACCGCGTCGGCGACGCGCTCGAGCGCTTTCGCTTCAACAAGGCGGTGGCGCAGATCCGCGAGCTCACCAACGCGCTCGAGGAGTTCGACGTCTCCGATCCGGCGGCGCCGGCGCTGTTCCGCGAGGCCTTCGAGGCGGTGGCGCGCCTGTTGGCGCCGATGACGCCGCATCTGGCCGAGGAGCTGTGGGAGCGGCTCGGCCACGCCGGCCTCGTCGCCGACGCCGCCTGGCCCGCGGCCGACCCGGCCTGGCTCGCCGCCGGCACGATCACGGTGGCGGTGCAGGTCAACGGCAAGCGCCGCGCCGAGCTGGCGCTGCCCGCCGGCGCCGACGAGGCCGCGGCGCGCGAAGCGGCGCTCGCGCTCGACAACGTCCAGCGCGCGATGGGCGGCAAGCCCGTGCGCAAGGTGATCGTCGTGCCCGATCGCATCGTCAATGTCGTGGTCTAGACGGGCCGTGCTCGTCGGCGCCGGCGCCGGCGCGGCCTGCGGGTTCGAGCCGGTCTACGCCCCGGGCACCACCGACGACGCCCTCGCCGCCGAGCTCGCCGCGGTCGAGCTCGCCGACGCCGACAGCCGCTTCGGCTTCGAGCTGCGCCGCGCGCTCCAGCGCCAGCTCGACCCGACCGGCCGCGGCGCGCCCGAGCGCTACCGCCTCCAGACACGGCTGACGCGGCAGGTGGACGACCTCGCCATCCAGCTCGACGCCGTGGTGACGCGCCAGGACCTGACGGTGGCGGCGGTCTACGAGCTGGTCGAGCTGGCCGAGGGGCGGGTGGTCGACCGCGGACGGGTCGTGCGTGCCGCCAGCTTCAACATCCGCGGCGAGCCCTACAGCGATCTCGTCGCCGAGGAGGACGCCGACCGCCGCGTCGCCGAGGCGCTCGCGGTGGCGCTGCGTCAGCGGCTGGTGGCCCATTTCGAGCGGACCGCGGCTTGAAGCTGGCCCCGCGCGAGGTCGAGCGCTTCTTGAAGGCGCCGCCGCCGGACGCCCACGTCGTGCTCCTCTACGGCCAGGACCAGGGCTTGATCGGTGCGCGTCGCGTACAACTGCTGGGCCACTGGGTCGACGATGTGGGCGACGCCATGGCGGTGACGGTGCTGACCGCCGACGAGGTGCGCCAGGACCCCGCCCGGCTCGCCGACGAGAGCCGGTCCTTCTCCATGCTCGGCGGCCGCCGCGCGGTCCGGATCATCGACGCCGGCGACGGCGTCAGCGACGCCTTGAAGGCCGTGCTCGGCTTTGCGGCCGTCGAGGCACCGGTGCTGGTGGAAGCTCCGCGCGAGCTGGCGCCGAGCTCCAGCCTCAGAAAGCTCTGCGAGAAGGACGGTCGCGCCGCCGCCATCCCGTGCTATCGCGCCGAGGCGCGCGATTTGCCGCGGCTGGTGACCGAGGG
>CAZCVH010000263.1:0-3486 GCA_964502115.1 uncultured Geminicoccaceae bacterium | reverse complement strand
CGGCTTCGCCGAGCGGTGCGGCCATCCGCGCGCGCCGATCGACGACCTGCTCACCTTCCACGTCGTCTTCGGCAAGTCGGTGCCCGACGTCTCGCTCAACGCGGTCGCCAATCTGGGCTACGCCGAGGGCCGCTTTTTGGCCCCGGTCTATCCCGGCGACACGCTGGTGGCGCGCTCGGAGGTGGTGGGCGTGCGGGAGAACTCCAACGGCCGCACCGGCACCGTCTACGTCCGCACCAAGGGGTTCCGCGACGGCGAGCCGGTGCTGGAATATGTCCGCTGGGTCATGGTCCGCAAACGCGACCCGGCCAAGCCTGCGCCGCCGGCGCAGGTGCCCGAGCTCAAGCCCGCCCTCGAGGTCGAGGATCTGGTGGTGCCCGCCGGCCTCGCCGCTCCCGACGACCCCGAAGGTCTCGCCGGCGCGCGCTGGCGCCTCGAGGATTACGAGGTCGGCGAGCGCATCGACCACGTCGACGGCATGACCATCGAGGAGGCCGAGCACCGCATCGCCACCCGGCTCTACCAGAACACCGCGCGCGTCCATTTCGACACCTACCGCGAGCGCCAGGGCCGCTTCGGCAAGTGCATCGTCTACGGCGGCCACGTCTTGAGCCTGGCGCGGGCGCTGGCCTGGAGCGGGCTCGAGACGGTCGTCGCCATCGCCGGCATCAACGGCGGCACCCACGCCAACCCGTGCTTCGCCGGCGACACCGTCTACGCCTGGTCGGAGGTCCTCGACCGCCGCCATCTTCCCGACCGCGCCGACCTCGGCGCGCTGCGGCTCAGGCTGGTGGCGACGAAGGACCATCCCTGCGCCGACTTCCCGCTCAAGGGCGAGGACGGCCGCTACCGCGGCGAGGTGCTGCTCGATTTCGACTACTGGGCGCTCGTGCCGCGGGCTTGACGGCGCCGAGCCGGCCGAAGGCGTAGCTACGTCGCGTTGACTCCGCTCGTTTTGCAGCGCCACATGCCGCCGTATTGAACCAGTCCAAGCACGCGGCGGTACGGTCGGGGCCCGCACCTCGGCCCGGCGCTCACCGCCGCCAACGTGCGAGAGGAGGTTGCCGTGTCCGCGAGCCGGCCCAAACCGCTGTCCCCGCATCTGCAGATCTTCCGCTGGCCGTTGTCGATGGCGCTCTCCATCGGCTTCCGCATCACCGGTGCCGGCCTCGCTCTGGGGCTGCTGTTGCTGACCTGGTGGCTGGTGGCGCTGGCGACCGGGCCCGAGGCCTTCGCCGTGGTCGAGGCGGTGGTCGACAGCTGGTTCGGCGGGCTCGTCCTCTTCGGCTTCACCGTCGCCGCGTTCCTCCATCTCGGCAACGGCATCCGTCATCTGGTGTGGGACGCCGGCTACGGCTTCGATCTCGAGACCACCAGACGCTCGGGGCAGGCGGTCGTCGCCTTCACGGTCGTCGCCACCGCCCTCACCTGGCTCGCCATCCTCGTCGTTTGAGGTCACGCCCATGTCGCTCGCCACGCCCATCGCCCGCGTCCGCGGCCTCGGTTCCGCCAAGGAGGGCGTCGCCCATTTCAAGCAGGTCCGGGTCACCTCGATCGCCAGCGTCTTCTTGACGCTGTGGTTCGTCTGGAGCGCCGTCGGTCTCGGAGGCGCCGGCTACGCCGAGGTGACCGCCTGGCTCGGCTCGACGCTGAACGCGACCCTGATGCTGCTCTTCATCGGCGTGAACTTCCGGCACGCCCAGCTGGGTGTTCAGACGATCGTCGAGGACTATGTCCATCATAATCTGACCAAGACCGTGAGCCTGATCGCTTTGGCCTTCGCCACCTACGGGTTGGGGGCGGCCAGCGCGATCGCGGTGCTCAAGGTCGCGCTCGCAGGGTAACGCACGCCATGTCCAAAGCTTACGAGATCATCGACCACGAGTTCGACTGCGTCGTCGTCGGCGCCGGTGGCTCCGGCCTGCGCGCCGCGGTGGGGATGGTCGAGGCCGGGCTGAACGTGGCCTGCGTCTCGAAGGTCTACCCCACCCGTTCGCACACCGTCGCGGCCCAGGGCGGCATCAACGCCGCGCTCGGCAACATGAACGACGACGACTGGCGCTACCACATGTACGACACCGTCAAGGGGTCGGACTGGCTCGGCGACCAGGACGCCATCGAGTACATGACCAAGAACGCGCCCGCCGCGGTCTACGAGCTCGAGCATTACGGCGTGCCGTTCTCCCGCACCGAGGCCGGCAAGGTCTACCAGCGCGCCTTCGGCGGCCAGTCGGTGAGCTACGGCAAGGGCCAGGCCTATCGCACCTGCGCCGCCGCCGACCGCACCGGCCACACCATCCTGCACACGCTCTTCCAGCAGGCCTTGAAGAACAAGGTGCGCTTCTTCAACGAGTACTTCGCCCTCGACCTCATCATGGACGACGAGGAGGGCGCCTGCCGCGGGCTCATGGCGTACTGCCTCGAGGACGGCTCGATCCACCGTTTCAGGGCGCACCAGACCGTGCTCGCCACCGGCGGCTACGGCCGGGTCTACCACTCGGCGACCTCGGCCCACACCTGCACCGGTGACGGCAACGCCATGGTGCTCAGGGCCGGCCTGCCGCTGCAGGACATGGAGTTCGTGCAGTTCCACCCGACCGGCATCTTCGGGGCGGGCTGCCTGATCACCGAGGGCGCGCGCGGCGAGGGCGGCTATCTGACCAACGCCGAGGGTGAGCGCTTCATGGAGCGCTACGCGCCGTCGGCGAAGGATCTGGCCTCGCGCGACGTCGTCGCGCGGGCGATGACCATCGAGGTCAACGAGGGTCGCGGCTGCGGCGGCGACAAGTCCTGGATCGAGCTCCATCTCGAGCATCTCGACCCCAAGGTGCTGCACCAGCGCCTGCCCGGCATCTCGGAGACCGCGCGCATCTTCGCCGGCATCGACGTCACCAAAGAGCCGATCCCGGTGATCCCGACCTGCCACTACAACATGGGCGGCATCCCGACCAACCATCTGACCGAGGTGGTGGCGCCGAAGAACGGCGACGCCGACGCCGTCGTGCCGGGCCTGATGGCGGTCGGCGAGGCCGGCTGCCCGTCGGTGCACGGCGCCAACCGGCTCGGCGGCAACTCCTTGATCGACCTCGTCGTCTTCGGCCGCGCCGCGGCCCATCGCGCCGCCGAGACGGTGGTGGCGGGGGCGCCGCACAAGCCGCTGTCGGACGACGCCGGCGCGCACGCCGTGAGCCGGCTCGACAAGACCCGCCACGCCACCGGCGACAGCAAGACGGGTGCCATCCGCAGCGAGATGCAGAAGACGATGCAGCGCTACGCCAGCGTCTTCCGCGACGGCCCGATGCTGGAGGCCGGCTGCAAGCGGCTCGGCGAGGTCACGGGCATGCTCGACGACCTCCAGGTCAACGACCGCTCGATGATCTGGAACTCGGATCTGGTCGAGGCCATGGAGCTGCAGAACCTGATGGCGCAGGCGGTCGCGACCGTGCACTCGGCGAGCTACCGCACCGAGAGCCGCGGCGCGCACGC
>CAZCVH010000262.1:0-3494 GCA_964502115.1 uncultured Geminicoccaceae bacterium | reverse complement strand
CGAGATCGTTTCACGTGACTGGAGTTCAGACGTGTGCTCTTCCGATCTGCGTCCCGCACGCGCACGCGCGCCGCCGTTTCGGCGTCGAGGGCGAGCCGCGCGTCGCCGACGGCGACGAGCATGCCGCCCTCCGCGCGCTGCTGGACGACGCCGAGCTCGCGCCCCTCGGCGAGGCCGAGATCGCGCAGCCGCCGCGTCGGACCGGCGCCATCGTCGAGCTGCGCGATCACCACCGCCCGTCCGGGCGTGGCCTGCGCGAGCGGGAAGCCCGGATCAGCGGTAGATGTGACGCCCTTCTTGAACGCGGCGAGCAGGCGCGCGGTCAGACCCATGGCGGGCTCACACTCCATCCGCGGCGACGTTGCGGCGGGGCGACGTTGCGGCGCTCTCGAACGCCACGCTGCGGCCTCCAACCGACATGCCGAGCTCCGCCGACCAAGCCCCGCTTTCGCGCGACGCCGGCCGCGCTCAGGCTCGGGGCACGGGGTGCCCGTCGCGCCGCTCGCCGCCCGTCGTGCCACCGCGGCCGTCGTTGCCGGCGGCGCCGTCGCCGCCGCGCTCCAACCCGGCCAAGAGCGCGATGACCGCCACCTTGCCGGCCCGGCGCACCCGCCGCCGCGCCAGCGCCGTCGAGGCCGCCTTGCCGCTGCGCTTGAGATAGCGTCGTCCATAGCCCATCGCGTTTCTCCCCCTACCGGTCGGCCGCCGCGAGGGGAGTGCCCCCGCGGCGACGTCGGCCTTACTGCCAGCCGGCGCGATCGAACAGGATCTGCGCTCGGGTCTGGTTCTCGCCGAGCACGGCGACGTTGAGGTCGTCGATCTCGAAGTCGTCGCCGAAGCGCGCCAGCGCCGCATTCTCGACCTTGACGGTCTCGACCGCCGGATACTCGTTGTTACCGTTGGCGAAGTGCCGCTGGGCCTCGTCGCTCGCCAGATATTCGAGGAAGGCCTTGGCGGCGTCGGGATGGGGCGCGGTGGCGACCATGCCGGCACCGGAGGTGTTGCGGTGGGTGCCGCGGCCGTCCTGGTTCGGGAACACCCAGTCGACCTGGTCGACGACCTCCTGATCCGCGGGGTCCTCGGAGCGCATCAGCCGCGCGAAATAGTAGTGGTTGCCGAGGCTGACGCCGCAGGCACCGGCGGCGATGGCGCGGATCTGGTCGGTGTCGCCGCCCTGCGGGTCGCGCGCGAAGTTCTCGACGACGCCTTCGGCCCAGGCCTGCGCCGTCTCCGCGTCGTGGTGGTGGATCAGCGACGCCATCAGCGAGAGGTTGTAGATGTTGGTGCTCGAGCGGATGCAGACCTCGCCCGCGAGCGCGTCGTCCGCCAGGCTCTCGTAGGTCTGCACGAGCTCGGGATCGATCCGCTCGTTGTCGTAGTAGATGACGCGGAAGCGGTTGGAGTAGCCGAACCAGAGGCCCTCCGGGTGACGCAGCGCCGCGGGCAGCCGCTCCTCCAGGGTCGCGGACTCGACCGGGGCGAAGATGCCGGCCTCCTCGGCCCGCCAGAGCCGGCCGGCGTCGACGGTCAACAGCACGTCGGCGGGGCTGTTCGCGCCCTCGGCCTCGATGCGGGCGATGAGCTCGTCGGCATTGCCCTCGATGACGTTGACGGTGATGCCCGTCTGCTCCTCGAAGGTGCCGTAGAGCTGGGCGTCGGTGTCGTAGTGGCGCGAGCTGTAGAGGTTGAGCTCCTGCGCCTCGGCCGCACCGAGCGCGAGCGGCGCGACGATCAGCGGTGCAACGGCCAGCGGTGCGACGGTGCCCAGAAGGGCGAGCGTCCAGCGGCTGTTGTGGCTCATGGTCCTTCCCCCGGAATTGACACGATTGGGAACGCCGTAAATGCGTACCAACACGGTGCTGTTTATCGGGGGCGTCGATTGGGGTCAAACAACAAATAGTCGCAGCAACGAGATTGGAACTGTTCCATTTTCAATCGCGAAATGGAACAGTTCCAAAGAGGCCGTCTGATCTTCCGGCCCGACAGCGACGCTGCAATCGTCAGCGGACTTCCTGCAAGACGTCGAAACCTTCGAACTGCGGTCGGTCGAGATAGAGGTCGCCGGTGTCGCCGGCACCGGCGTGGGCGGCGCGAAAGGCTTCCGAGCGCGTCCACGCCTCCATGGCCGCGCGGGATTCCCAGACCGTGTGGGAGGCGAAGAGCGTGTGTGCGTCGCTCGTCGGCCCGCGCAGGAGGTGGAAGGCGACGAAGCCCGGCACGTCCTTGAGATAGCTGTCGCGCTCGAGCCACAGGCGCTCGAAATCGCCCTCCTTGCCGCGGCGCACGCGAAAGCGGTTCATGGCGACGAACATGGCTTCTCCCTTGCGACTGCCGAGGCGCGGCGGTGCGCCGCAACCCGCCGCACAAAGTCGGGTCCGCCGCGCCGGCTGGCAAGGCGGCGAACCGCCCCCGACACCGCCCGCCCGTCCTGTTGGTCGCGGCGACGTGTGCTTTCTGCGGCCGGATGGAGCCGGGTCCGCCGTGCGAGCCGTGCTAGACTGAGGATCCGACCGGAGCACGAGGGTCGGCTCATCACGGATACGGGGGAAAGCCACTTCATGCCCAGATTGGCGTTGTGGAGTTGCGCCGTCGCTTGCGCGCTCGTCATCCAGGTTCTGCCTGCAAATGCCCAAAGCGACCGGAGATCGGCGGCCGAATCTTATGCGCGCATCATCGACTATCGGCTGATCATCGAAAAAGCCGCGACCCTGCGGGCTCGAGAATTACCGGTGTCGGAGCGTGAAGCGTTCGTCGATTTCGTGACGCGGGCGGTGGACGCGGAAATGACCCGGTTCTATGCCACCAGTGCCATGGTCGATCTCTTCGAGGCGGAGGAATTACAGGCGCTGACGGCCTTCGCCGCCACGGCGGAAGGGCGGGCGGCCCTGGCCAAACTCCCGGCGCTGGGCGCGATTCTCAGCCCGATCGTCCAACGTCAGATCACCGACGCCGCGGACGAATTCCAAGAGCAGCCTTGAAGCGGTCGACAGACCGACGACACCGGCGGGCGTAGGCGGCCCGGAGCCGTCGAGCAGGGGGCCGGGTGCGTCCTACGCTCGGGGTCGACGGCAACCGTAGCGGCGGCGTGCGCCCTGGCGCAGCGGCGCGTTCAAACCGGTCGGATCACCAGCGCGAAGGGTGGGCGGCGCGCGTTCGGCGCGACCGGGTGACGTCGCCGCGGGCCGGTGCGCGGTCGAACTCTATGTTCATGTTTCGTTCGTTGCGCTTGACAGACATCAAGGGGATCGAACATAATAAGAACATCGGCGTTGCGCCGGGAGTTCGTCACGCGAGCGGAGCCTTTTCGCGGTCATGTCCGACGACGATCGTTCGCCTTCCGTGAGAAACGAAGCGCCGCCGGCGGGGCTCGCCGCGCTCGCCCGCGAGCTCGCCCGACTCGATGGCGGCCCGGCCCGGACCGCGGCGCGGCCGACCGCGATGCTCGGCGCCGACGCGCTCGACGCGGCGCTGCCCGGCGGCGGGCTGGCGCTGGC
>CAZCVH010000261.1:0-3498 GCA_964502115.1 uncultured Geminicoccaceae bacterium | reverse complement strand
GCGTTCGGGCAGGTCGCGGCAGGCGCGCGCCGCCTCGTCGCCGGTCAGAACGTCGTAGAGCGTCTCGCCGACATCGCGGACCAAGGGCCGGGCTCCTGCGAGCTGGACAGCCCGCAGAACACCTCGGGGTCGGCGGCGTTGCGCGGCCTCAGGTGTGCACGACCCGGCGATAGACGTGCCAGGTGGCGTGACCGAGGATCGGCAGCACCACCGGCAGGCCCAGCAGCAGCGGCAGCGCGCCGAGGATCACCCCGCCGGCGAGGATCGCCGCCCACAGCGCCATCGGCCCGGGGTTGCTCACCACCGCGCGCACCGAGGTCGCCACCGCCCCGCGCAGGCCGAGGTCGGTGTCGACGAGCAGCGGAAACGACACCGCCGAGACGGCGAAGGCGACCAGGGCGAAGACGAAGCCGACGGCGTTGCCGACGAGGATCAGCGTCCAGCCCTGCGCGGTGGTGAGGATACCGGCGAGGAACGCGCCCAGCGTGCTCGGTGCCGGGCCGATGATGGCGGCGTAGAGCTGGGCGGCGGTGGCGAGCCAGAGCACGAACCACACCGCCAACAGCGCGTCGAGGACGAGGATCGGGCCGACGGCGGCGTGGCGGCGGACGCCGAGGATGTGCCACCAGCGCGTCTCTTGGCCCTGCTCGCGCCGGCGGCTGAGCTCGAACAGGCCGACCGACAAGGTCGGGGCGATGAGCGCGAAGCCCGCGACCAGCGGAAACATCAACGGCAGGAGCGCGGCGTCGAACGCCGCGCGCACCAGGATCAGCCCGGCGACGGCGTAGACCAGCCCGTAGAGCAGGTAGTGGGTGGGTACGGCGCGGAAGTCGTCGAGGCCGCGGCGGACCGCCTCGACGATCTCGGCGGTGGTGATCCGCCGCACCGCGGGCTGCTCGCCGGCGCCGACGGGACGCGTCTCGACCTCGGAGCGTGCGTGCATGCTCGGCCTCCCCAAAAGCCGTTGTCGTGGAAGCTTAGCAGGCGCCGCCGTCGTCCGGAACGCCCGACGACGGGCGAGGCGTGCACGAGCGCGTGTTCAGCGCCCCCGCCAGACCGGTTTGCGCTTGGCGAGGAAGGCCTCGATACCCTCTTTGAAGTCGGCGCTGGTGTAGCACCGGGCCACGAGGTCGCGATCGTCGATCGTGTTCGCCGCTTCCAGCCGCCGCAGACCCTCCTTGGTCGCGTGCATCGTGAGCGGAGCGTGGGTGGCGAGCTGGCGCGCGAGTTCGAGCGCGCGCGCCGCCAGGGCGTCGGCGTCGTCGACCACCTCGCGCACGAGGCCGATGGCGGCGGCCTCCTCGGCCTCCACCAGCCGTGCGGTCAACAACAGGTCACGGGCGCGCGCCGAGCCGAGGACGCGCACCAGGCGGGCGAGGTTGGCGGCCGACAGGCAGTTGCCGAGGGTGCGGGCGATCGGCACGCCGAACTTCAGCCGCTTGGTGGCGAGGCGGAGGTCGCAGGCGGCGGCGATGGTGGCGCCACCGCCGGTACAGGCGCCGTCGATGGCGGCGACGGTCGGCACCGGGCAGCGCTCGATCGCCTCGAACACCGCCTCCATGCGCTCCTCGTAGGCCCAGGCGTCCTCGGGCGTCTCGAACGACCGAAAGAGCGCCATGTCGGTGCCGGCGGCGAAGGAACCGCCGGAGCCGGTGATCACCAGCGCCCGCACCGAGCCGTCGTCGGCGACGTCGCGGCAGACGTCGCGCACCCCCTCGTACATCTCGTAGGTGAGCGCGTTGCGCGCCTCCGGCCGCTCGAAGGCGAACCGGCCGATCCCGTCCTCGACCGCGTAGCTGAACGCCGCCATCACCACCCCCGGCCGTGTGTCCCGAGGCGACCGGGTAAGCCACCCGCGGCGCGGCGACAAGCCGCGAGCGGCAAGCGGTCACTGCTGGCCGAGATAGGCCACCAGGATGTCGCGCGCGGCGGCGAGGTCACGGGTGTCGATCATTTCGGTGACGGTGTGGATGTAGCGGGTGCCGACCACGATGCCGACCGCCCGTGCCCCGGCGGCGGCCTGCTGGGCGGCGGCGCCGTCCTGGCCGCCGGCGCGCAGCATGGTGCGCTGGTAGGGGATCGCGCGGTCCTCGGCGAGCGCCTCGATGTCGGCGACGAGCGCCTTGTCGGCGATGAACGACCCATCACGGATGTGCAGCCCGAAGCCCTGGCCCTGCACCGTGGTGCGGTCCTGGTCGGGCACGCCCGGCGTGTCGCAGGCGAGCGTGGTGTCGACGCCGATGCCGATGTCCGGGCGCACCGCGAAGGCGGCGGTGCGCGCGCCGCGCAGGCCCACCTCCTCCTGGGCGGTGAAGGCGACGTGGATCTCGGCGCCGTGGGCGGCGTCGGCGAGGCTGCGGATCGCCTCGATCCCGAGCCAGCAGGCGACGCGGTTGTCGAGCGCCTTGGAGACCACCTTGTCGCCCATCTCGACGAAGGGCTCGTCCATGACGACCATGTCGCCGACCTTGACGCTGTCCTTGGCCTTCTCGCCGACGCCGAGATCTACGAAGAACTCGGTGGGCTCGGGCACCTTCTTCTTGTCCTCGGCCGAGGCGATGTGGATCGGCCGGCCGCCGGGGTTCATCACCCCCTTGAAGTCACCCGCGTCGGTGCAGACCAGCACGCGGCGCGCGAACAGGTTGCGGGGATCGAAGCCGCCGACGGGCTGGAGATAGACGAAGCCCTTGTCGGTGACGTGGCTCACGAGAAAGCCGATCTCGTCCATGTGGCAGAGCAGCATGACCTTGGTGGGCTTGGCGCCGCCGCGGGCGTCGCGGCGGCACAGGAGCGAGCCCATCGGGTCGACCTCGACCGCGTCGAAGAGACCCTCGATCTCGGCGCGGACGAGCGCCCGCACGCGATCCTCGTGCCCCGGCACCCCGGGTGTTTCGCAAAGGGCCTTGAGAAGGTCGAGGTTCAGCTCCGTCAAGTCACGCGCTCCGAAGGGTGAGATCCCGATCCATGTAAATGGCGTCGGTGCACCGTCCCGCGCAACCGCGACCCGTCGCTCCAGGCCGGGCGCGTGGCCCAAGAGCGAGCCCGCGCGGCGGTGCGACGACCGAAGATCGCCGACGAGCGCGCTCGCGCGCCGGCCGCGCCCGGGGAGGCGCGCCTGTCGAGGGGAAGGTCGCTCACGCGGAAGCCCTGGCGTCTCGCGGCGGCCATCATGGTGTTGTCCGGTCGTTCGCGCCGGAGGGGGAGCGACGGAGGGATCAAATGTTCCTCTCCATTTTCGATTTGTTCAAGATCGGCATCGGACCGTCGTCTTCGCACACGATGGGGCCGATGATCGCGGCCGCGCGCTTTCTCGACGACTGGCGGGCGACGCGTCCGGATCCGCCGGTGCGGGTGCGGGTGACGCTCTACGGCTCGCTCGCCCACACCGGCCGCGGCCACGGCACCGACCGGGCGGTGATCCTGGGGCTCGCCGGCATGGCGCCCGACCGCGTCGATGGCGAGGAGGCGGACGCGGTCGAGGCCGTCGCCCGCGCCACC
>CAZCVH010000260.1:0-3506 GCA_964502115.1 uncultured Geminicoccaceae bacterium | reverse complement strand
AGGAGGCCGACGGCGTTGTTGAGCGCGTCGTCGGAGCGGAACGAGTTGGAGCAGACGAGCTCGGCCAGGCGGCCGGTCTTGTGCGCCGCGGTGACCCGCATCGGGCGCATCTCGACCAGGCGCACCGGCACCCCTGCGCGGGCGAGCTGAAAGGCGGCCTCGCTGCCGGCCAGGCCGCCGCCGACCACGGTCACACGATCTGCCTGCACGCAAAGCTCCTTCGACGAGTTGACGGTGGTGAAGGTCGGGTGTCCGTCGTTAACTGGTGACCGCGACGGCAGCGGGGACCGCTCATGACCCCGGAGGACGTGATCACGCGGTTGGGGCTCCAGCCGCATCCCGAAGGTGGCCATTATGTGGAAACCTACCGGGCGCCCGCAAGCGACGGCGAGCGCGCGGCGGTGACCTGCATCTACTACCTGTTGCGCGCGGGCGAACGCTCGCGCTGGCACCGCGTCGACGCCAGCGAGGTCTGGCACTGGCAGGCCGGTGACGCGCTCGCCCTCGACATCGCCGCAGAGGCGGGCGTCGTCCGCCACCGCGTCGGCCCCGACCTCGAAGGCGACGACGTCGGCCACGCCGTGGTGCCGGTCTCCGCCTGGCAGTCGGCGCAGTCGCTCGGTGCCTGGACGCTGGTGAGCTGTACCGTCGCGCCCGGTTTCACCTTCGAGGGCTTCGAGCTCGCCCCGGACGGCTTCGATCCCGGAGGTTCGTGATGACCGAACGCCCCTGGGCGCTGGTCACCGGCGGCGCGCGCCGGCTCGGCCGGGCGCTCGTCGACGCGGCGGCGAGCGAGGGCTACGCGATCGCGGTCCACGCCAACCGCTCCGTCGACGCCGGGCAGGTGACCGTCGCCGACCTCGAGAGCCGCGGCGTGCCGGCGTGCCTCGTCACCGCCGACCTCGCCGACGCCGAGGCGGCGGCGGGCCTGATCCCGCGCCTCGCCGCCAAGGGCAAGACGCCGCGTCTCGTGGTCAACAACGCCGCGCTCTTCACCCACGATCGCCTCGGCACGGCGACGGCGGACGGCTTCGACGCCCACATGGCGCTCAACCTCAGGGCACCGCTCTTGCTCGCGCGCGCGTTCGCCGAGGCGCTGCCGACCGCCGCCGAGGGCCAGATCGTCAACATGATCGACCAGCGCATCCACCGCGCCTCACCGCACTTTTTGACCTACACCATGGCGAAGGCGGGGTTGTGGACGCTGACCCGGCTGTTGGCGGCCGAGCTCGCGCCGCGCGTGCGGGTGAACGGCATCGGGCCGGGTATCGCGCTGCCGGACGAGGGCATGGCGCCGGCCCGTGCCGAGGCCCTCGTCGCCGAGTATCCGCTGCGGCACGGCGGCTCGGTCGAGGAGGTCGCCGCCGCCTTTCGCTACCTCCTCAACGCCGGCGCGGTGACGGGACAGATGATCTGCGTCGACGGCGGCGCCCACCTGGCGGTACCGGGCGTCGCCTGAGCGGTGCCGGAGCGCGGCTCAAGACGGCTCGTCGGTGAAGCGCATCGGCGCGGGATCGATCACCACCGGGCCGCCGGCGGTGAGCTCGAAGATGGCGAGGGCGTGCTGGGTCCGACCGTCGGGGAGCAGGCGGAAGATCCCGGCTTCGCCCTGATAGCCGCGGGCCTGGGTGATGCGCTGGATCGCCGTCGCCGGCTCCTCGGCGGCGTCCTCGGCGACCAGGAGGCCGTCATAGGCCAGGATGGCCAAGGGGTGTGGCGTTCGCCCGTAGACCTCGCGAAAGCGGCTGCGGAAATCGCGCAGCGCCCGATCCGGCACGCCGGCATACCAGCCGCCGCGCAGCGCGGACCCTCTCAGCACCTCGGGATCGTCCTCCCAAAGCCGGGTGCCGAGCATCCGCACGTCGACCGGCTCGACCCCGTGGCGCGGCAGGAGCTCCGTCACCCGGCGCAGTCGCTGGCCGCCGTCGGCGATCAACAGCGCGTCGAACGGCGGCAGGGCGTCCGCGCCGTCGGTGCCGCGCAGGGCGTCGATCCGGCTGCCGGCGTCGATGGCGTCGCTGCCGTAGAACTCGGTGCCGACGAGCTCCGCGCCGAGCGCGCCCTCGACGGTCGCCTCGAGGCTCGCGGTCGCGCGGCGGCCGTAGGCGTCGTCCGGCGCCAGCCCGGCGATGCGCGCGAGGCCGCGGTCGATGGCGTAGGTGACCACCCGCCCGACCTGCTCCCCGGGGCGGTAGCCGAGGACGAACAGACCGTCGCCGGCGAGGTCGCCCTGGTTCGAGAAGGCGAGGACGACGACGTCCGCCGGGCGCGCCACGCTCGCCACCCGCTCGGCGTGGCTGCCGAAGAGCGGACCCAGGATGGCGTCGACGTCGTGGACCTCCACCAGCTCGCGGGCGGCCAGGAGCGTGCCTTCGGGCGTGCTCTCGGTGTCGCGCGGGATGAGCTCGACCTCCGCGTCGCCGCGCTCCAACAGCGCCATCTCGGCGGCGCGGGCGAGATCGCGGCCGACCTCGCCGGCGCGGCCGGTGAGCGGTACCAGGACGCCGACGCGGCGCGGCTCGCCCGTCGGCTCGGCCTCGCGCGGGGCGTCGGGGCCGGCCGTCGTCGACGGCGGCGGCGCCGTCCTGCTAGCCTGCTGACAGGCGGCGACGACGATCAACGCCGCCGTCAGGGCGACGACGCGGCGCGCGCTGAGCGCTGGGGCTGACGGCACCGGAGGACCTCGCGACGTGAACCGGACCGAGCCGGACGTTGAGACGCGAACGACGGCCGCGACCGCCTTCGACCCCGGGCTTTACCTCGTGGCCACCCCGATCGGCAACCTCGCCGACCTGAGCCTTCGCGCCCGCGCGGTTCTGGCGGCGGCGGACCGCGTGGTCTGCGAGGACACCCGCGTCACCGGCCGGTTGCTGGCGCATCTCGGGCTCGACAAGCCGCTGGTGTCCTATCACGAGCACAACGCCGCCGAGCGCCGACCCGCGCTGTTGGCGGAGCTCGCGGACGGCGCGGTGCTGGCGCTGGTGAGCGACGCCGGCACGCCGCTGGTTTCCGACCCCGGCTACAAGCTGGTGCGCGCCGCCCGCGACGCCGGCATCGCCGTCCACCCGATCCCCGGCCCCTCGGCGGTGCTGGCGGCGCTCACCGCCTCCGGGCTGCCGACCGATCGCTTCTTCTTCCAAGGCTTTCTGCCGCCCAAGCCGAGTGCGCGCGCGCGCATCCTCGCCGAGCTGGCGCCGCTGCGGGCGACCCTGGTCGTCTTCGAGAGCGCCGGGCGGGCGGCCGCCACCCTCGACGCCCTCGCCGCGGCGCTGGGCGCCCGCGAGGCGGTGCTCGCCCGCGAGCTCACCAAGCGTTTCGAGGCCTTTCGCCACGGCACCCTCGCCGAACTCGCCGCCGGCTGCCGCCGCGAGCCGCCGAAGGGCGAAGTCGTGCTGGTCGTCGCCGCGGCGGCGGAGACGCCGGCGGCGCTGGACGACGACGCCATCGACGCCGCGCTCGTCGACGCGCTCGCCGCGCACGGGCCGAGCGAGGCGGCGCGGCTGGTG
>CAZCVH010000259.1:0-3521 GCA_964502115.1 uncultured Geminicoccaceae bacterium | reverse complement strand
ACCGAGATCTACACTCTTTCCCTACACGACGCTCTTCCGATCCCACCAGGCGCAGCCAGCGCGCGGTCTCGCGCGGCACCTTGTGCAGCGCCCGCGCCACCGCCTCGAAGCCGGCCGGCGTGGCCGCGGGGGCGGCGGCGATCAGCGCCGGCTCGACCAGCTCGAGCGCCGGGCAGCCGGCCTCGGCCAGCCGCCGCAGCCCCGGATTGAGCGCCTCGGCGATCGCGCGCGCGCCGGCGTCGACGTCGAGGCCGTGCAGCGTGTCGTCGAGCGCGCCGGCGAAGCTGCGCGGACCCGTCACGGCGAGCTTGACCGGCTTGGTGGCCGCCGCCTGCGCCCGCTCCCAGCGGCGCCGCAACGCCCGCTCCTCGTGCAGCGCCGGCTCGGCCACCAGCCGCGGCGGTTCGGCCTCGGCGATCCATTCGCCGCGCGCGCGCACCCGCGCCTCCAGCTCGACGCCGCGCAGCAGGCGGGCGAGGCCCCGCACCGGGCTCTCCTCGTCGACCCGGCCCTCGTCCAGGAGATCCAGATGCGCCGCCTCGAGCGCCATCAGCCGCGCCACCGCGCGGGCGATCTCGGCGTCGAGCTCGGCCTCCGCCCACGGCTGCGCGCGGCCGGCACGCTCCCGGGCGAGGCGATCGCGGTGGCGGTCGACCGCCTCCTCCCACGGCATCTCGCCGTCGCGGCGGGGCGGGCGGAACGGCAGCGGCGGCGGTGCCGCGACCGCGCCCGAGAGCATCGTGGACAGCCTGGTCATCGGCGGCGGTCGTCCTTCAAGCACCGGCGCACCCGCAAGAGCACCGGCGCACCCGGTATCGCCGCCTAACGCCGATCGGCGACGGTCCGCAAGCTCCGAGGCGTCGCGCCGGGGGCGGCGGCGGGCGGGGTCGCGACCGACCGCCGCCGCGGCGTCCGGTTCGCGCGAAAACGGCTTCACGGCCGCGGGTGCTTCGTCGTAAGCGAAGCGCCCTTCGAGGGCGCAGGCGGGGGCGCCGGTGCGGTGAGCCCACCGGCGCCGCTTCGACGCTCGACGTCGGCGCTCCACCTCGGCGATGGACCCATGTTCGCGATGTACGACGCCGCCGCCGCCCGTCTTCTCCGCCGCTTCCTCGCGCGCGGCCGGGACGGCCGTGCCGGGTGCCCGCGGTGACCACCACCGCGCGCGCCTTTTGGGTCGTCGCGCCGGGCCGAGGCGAGGTGCGCTCCGAGGAGGTGGCGGCGCCGGGCGCGGGCGAGGTCCGGGTCCGCACGCGCACCAGCGCCGTCAGCGCCGGGACCGAGCGCCTCGTCTTCACCGGCGGCGTGCCCGCGAGCCAGTACGACGTCATGCGCGCGCCGTTCCAGACGGGCGACTTCCCCGGCCCGGTCAAATACGGCTACGCCGCCGTCGGCACCGTCGACGCCGGTCCGAGCGAGCGGCTCGGCGAGCGCGTCTTCTGCCTGCACCCGCATCAAAGCGCCTTCGTGGTGCCGGCGGCGGCGGCGGTGCCGGTGCCGGCGGCGGTGCCCGACCACCGCGCCGCGCTCGGCGCCAACATGGAGACCGCGCTCAACGCCGTCTGGGACGCGACGGCGCTGCCGGGCGAGCGCATCGCCGTCGTCGGGGCCGGTGTCGTCGGCCTGCTGACGGCCTATCTGTTGACCCGCTTCGGTTTCGCGCCGGTGCTCGTCGACGTCGACGCGGCGCGGGCGGAGGCCGCCGCGGCGCTCGGGCTCGCCTTCGCGACCGCCGCCGCGGTCGACGGGCCGTTCGAGTTGATCGTCCACGCCAGCGGCGCGCCCGCGGGGCTGGTCTGGGCGCTGGAGCGGCTCGGCTTCGAGGGCCGCGTGGTCGAGCTCAGCTGGTACGGCGAACGCCGGGTGACGCTGCCGCTGGGCGCCGCCTTCCACAGCCGGCGGCTCAAGATCCTGAGCTCGCAGGTGGGCGCGATCGCCGCACCGGCGCGCGGGCGGATCGACCACCGCGGCCGGCTGGCGCGGGCGTTGGCGCTGCTCGACGACGACCGGCTCGACACGCTGGTCGGCGAGACCGTCGCGCTCGACCAGCTGCCCGCCTTGCTGCGCGCGCTTGCCGACGGCGAGCGCCGCGTGCTGTGTGCGCGGGTCACCTACGACGATACATGAGCGCCGGGGAGGTCGAGACGATGTACAGCGTGACGGTGCGCGACCACTTCATGATCGCGCACAGCTTCGAAGGCGAGGTGTTCGGTCCCGCCCGGGCGCTGCACGGCGCCACCTACAACGTCGACGTCACCTTCCGCCGGCCCGAGCTCGACCGCGACGGCGTCGTGGTCGACATCGGCGCCGCCACCGCCGCGTTGAAGGCCGTGCTCGGCGAGCTCAACTTCAAAAACCTCGACGAGGAGGAGGCCTTCCGCGGCCGCAACACCACCACCGAGTTCCTCGCCCGTGTGGTCTTCGACCGTATGGCCGGCCGCCTGGAGGCGGGCGAGCTCGGCCCGCACGCCCACGGCCTCGCGGCGATGGCGGTCACGCTGCACGAGAGCCACGTCGCCTGGGCCGGCTACGAGGGCGCGCTGCCGCGGCGATGACAAGGCTGATCCTCGCCGCCCCCGCGCCGCTCGACCAGGCGACGGGCGGCTACGTCTACGACCGCCGCATCGCCGAGCAGCTCCGCGAGGCCGGCTGGCAGGTCGAGATCGCCGAGCTGCCGGCGGGCTTTCCCGCGCCGAGCGAGGCCGAGCTGGACACCACCGTGCGTTGGCTGGAGACGCTCGATCCCGCCGTCCCGGTGGTGATCGACGGCCTGGCCTTCGGCGCGCTCGGCCACGTCGCGCCGGCCTTTCGCGAGCGCTTGCGGCTGGTCGCCCTCGTCCACCACCCGCTCGCCGACGAGACCGGCCTCGATCAGGCCACGCGCGAACGCCTGCGCGACGGCGAGATGCTGGCGCTCGGCGCCGCCCGCGGCGTCGTCGTCACCAGCCCGTTCACCGCCCATCGGCTCGACGCCTTCGGGGTGCCGCCGGGCCGGATCCGCGTCGTCGAGCCGGGCGTCGACCGCCGCCCGCTCGCCCGCGGCAGCGGCGGCGTGCCCACCCTGCTGTGCGTCGCCAGCTACAGTCGCCGCAAGGGCCACGACGTTCTGCTCGCCGCCCTCGACCGGCTGCGCGACCGGCACTGGCGGCTGATCTGCGCCGGCATGCGCGGGCTCGATCCGGCCTTCGAAGCCGAGCTCGAGGCCCGGGCCCGCACCTTCGGCGATCGGGTCGAGCTGCGGGCGCGGCAGTCGCACACCACGCTGGAGGCGCTCTACGCCACCGCCGACCTGTTCACGCTGGCCTCGCACTACGAGGGCTACGGCATGGTGTTCGCCGAGGCCATCGCGGCCGGTCTGCCGATCGTCGCCACCGCCGGCGGCGCCAGCCGCGACACCATCCCGCACGCGGCGGCGCGGCTGGTGGGGCCGGGCGACGTCACCGCCCTCGCCGCGGCGCTGGACGACCTCCTCGCCCGGCCCGAGCGCCGCCGCGAGAGATCGGAAGAGCGACGTGTACGGGAAG
>CAZCVH010000258.1:0-3525 GCA_964502115.1 uncultured Geminicoccaceae bacterium | reverse complement strand
GCGAGGGCGGCCGCACCGTCGGCGCCGGCGTCGTCGCCGAGATCATCGAGTGACGCGGTCGATCGCCGTCGGGGTCTTGCCGACGGCGGTGATCGGGCGTAGAGATTTCGGCCGCGCGATCGACGGGCGTCGAGGAGCATAGCTCAATCGGTAGAGCACCGGTCTCCAAAACCGGGGGTTGGGGGTTCGAGTCCCTCTGCTCCTGCCACCCGCGCCTCGTCACCACGCGTCCACCCCTGCTGGCGTTTCAAGGATCCGACGGAGCCCTCCGCACATGGCGAAGACGTCACCCGCCCAATTCGTGCGCGAGGTCCGTCAGGAGCTCTCGAAGGTCACCTGGCCCTCGCGGCGCGAGCTGACGGTGACGACGATCAGCGTGTTCGCGATGGCGGCGTTGATGGCGTTGTTCTTCTTCCTCGTGGACCAGATCATCGCTTGGCTCATCCGCCTTATTCTGGGGATCGGTGGCTGATGACCGACGCCAAGTGGTACATCATTCACGCCTATTCCGGCTTCGAGAAGAAGGTTGCGGAGTCGATCAAGGATCAGGCGGAGCGCAAGGGCCTGAGCGCGCTCTTCGAGGAGGTGCTCGTCCCGACCCAGGAGGTCGTCGAAGTCAAGCGGGGTAAGAAGATCTCGGCGGAGCACAAGTTCTTTCCGGGCTACGTGCTCGTCAAGATGCACCTCAACGACGAGACCTATCACCTGGTGAAGCAGACGGCGAAAGTGTCGGACTTTCTCGGCGCCGGCGGCCGGCCGGTGCCGATCTCCGAGGCCGAGGCGGAGCGGATCCTCAAGCAGGTGGAGTCCGGTGTCGACACCACCCGCCCGGCGGTGACCTTCGTCTCCGGCGAGCAGGTCACCGTCACCGACGGCCCGTTCAGCTCGTTCGCGGGCGTGGTCGAGGAGGTCGACGAGGCCAAGGGCCGGCTCAAGGTGTCGGTATCCATCTTCGGCCGGGCGACCCCGGTCGAGCTCGAATATTCGCAGGTCGAAAAGCAGTAGCGTCGGCCCGCACCACGGCGGGAGCCGCCGGGCCCGTGGGCGCCGGCGGCGGTCGTACCGCCACATCGAAGGAACGCCCCGATGGCGAAGAAGATCACCGCGTACATCAAGCTGCAGGTGCCGGCCGGCAAGGCCAATCCGTCGCCGCCGATCGGGCCGGCGCTGGGACAGCGCGGGCTCAACATCATGGAGTTCTGCAAGGCGTTCAACGCCGCGACGCAGGACCGCGAACCGGGGATGCCGATCCCGACGGTGATCACCGCCTACGCCGACCGCAGCTTCACCTTCGTGACCAAGACGCCGCCGGTGACCTTCTTTTTGAAGCGCGCCGCCGGCGTGCAGAAGGGGACGCAGACGCCGGGGCGTACCCGCATCGGCAGCATCACGCGCGAGCAGGCGCGCGAGATCGCCGAGGCCAAGATGCCCGATCTCAACGCCTACGACGTCGACGGGGCGGTCGAGATGGTGATCGGCTCGGCGCGTTCGATGGGCCTCGAGGTGGTGGAGTAGGGTGATGGCGAGCAAGCTGAGCAAGCGCCTCGACGCCGCCCGGTCGAAGATCGACCGGGCCCGGGCCTATCCCGTGGGCGAGGCGGTGACGCTGATGAAAGAGGCCGCCTCGGCGCGGTTCGACGAGACCATCGAGGTCTCGATCAATCTCGGCGTCGATCCGCGCCACGCCGATCAGATGGTGCGCGGCACGGTCGACCTGCCGCACGGTACCGGCAAGACGGTGCGGGTGGCGGTGTTCGCCCGCGCCGACAAGGCCGACGAGGCCCGCGCCGCCGGCGCCGACGTGGTCGGCGCGGAGGATCTGGCGGAGACCATCCAGGGCGGCACCATCGCGTTCGAGCGCTGCGTCGCGACCCCCGACATGATGCCGGTGGTGGGCCGGCTCGGCCGCATCCTCGGCCCGCGCGGCCTGATGCCGAACCCCAAGCTCGGCACGGTGACCCCCAACGTCGCCGACGCGGTGCGCGCCGCCAAGGCGGGCCAGGTGCAGTTCCGGGTCGAGCGCGCCGGCATCGTGCACGCCGGCGTCGGCAAGGTCAGCTTCGACGCCGACGCGCTCGCGGCCAACGTCAAGGCCTTCGTCGACGCGGTGAACCGCGCCAAGCCGAGCGGCGCCAAGGGCACCTATTTCAAGCGGGCGCATCTGAGTTCGACGATGGGCCCGGGCGTGCGCCTCGACGTCGGGTCGTTGACGGCGTGACGCGCGAAAACCCTCTTGCTTCGAAACGCAACATGACTATGGTCGCACTTTCCGAATTCGAGCGGGCTGCAGCCGGGGCGGGGTTGCGGTCCGTTGGTCGTGCCGCCGTATCGCTGCCGATCCGAATTGCATCGCATAAAGCGCGCGTCGCGCGCGAGCGGAGGCCGTCGTGCTGAGAGCGGAGAAGACCGACGTCGTCGCGTCGCTGCGCGACACGTTCACGGAGTCGGGGGTGGTGGTCGTCGCCCACTACCAGGGCTTGAACGTCGCCGAGGTGACCGGCCTGCGCCGGCAGATGCGCGAGGCCGGCGCCGGCTTTCGCGTCGCCAAGAACCGCTTGGTGCGGCTGGCCATCGACGGGACCGACTTCGAGCCCGCGGCGGATCTGTTCACGGGGCCCACGGCCATCGGCTACTCGGCGGATCCGACGGCGGCGCCCAAGGTGTTGACCGAGTTCGCCAAGAAGAACGGCAAGCTCAAGATCGTCGGTGCCGGCCTGGGTGGGACGTTGCTGGACGCCGAGGCGGTCAGAGCGCTCGCCGAGATGCCGTCGCTCGACGAGCTGCGCTCCAAACTGATCGGGGTGTTGAACGCGCCCGCCGCGAAGCTGGTCGGCCTGCTCGAGGCCCCGTCCACCAAGCTCGTCCGCGTGCTCGCGGCGCCGAACCAGAAGGTCGTCGGCGTGTTGCGGGCGAAATCACAAGCCGAATGAACCCAGCGCCGGCGGCGCGGGTCTCGGCCGGCCGCCGCTCAGCACGACAGGAGTAGTTTTCCCATGGCCAATCTGGAGCAGATCGTCGAGGACCTCTCCAACCTGACGGTGCTCGAGGTCGCCGAGCTCGCCAAGATGCTCGAGGACAAATGGGGCGTCAGCGCGGCGGCGGCCGCCCCGATGGCGATGCCGATGGCGCCGGGCGCCGCCGGCGGCGCCGCGGAGGCCGAGCCCGCCGAAGAGCAGACCGAGTTCGACGTCGTCCTCGCCGCCGCCGGCGACAAGAAGATCAACGTCATCAAAGAGGTTCGCGCCATCACGGGCCTCGGCCTCAAGGAGGCCAAGGACCTCGTCGAGGGCACGCCCAAGCCGGTGAAGGAGGGCGTGAACAAAGAGGAGGCCGACAAGATCAAGACGCAGCTCGAGGGCGCCGGGGCGACCGTGGAGGTCAAGTAATCCCGCGCATGCCGAGGCGCATCGCCGCCGGCCGGGCGCGCGCCGCCCGGCCCTTCGGTTGTCACCGGAGCCGCGGTCTCCGGACCGGGCCGATCGTGCGACGAGGCCGGACGGGCGCTTCACGGCGCGCTCCGGCCCG
>CAZCVH010000257.1:0-3541 GCA_964502115.1 uncultured Geminicoccaceae bacterium | reverse complement strand
ACGCCAGGACGAGATGGAGGACCGCGAGCGCCGCCACCACCGCGCCCGGGCGCGGCGGCGCTCCGGCCTCAGCCCACCGGGGCATCGCCCGAGGCCGCCGCCCGTCGCCACAGCCAGCGGACGTCGCGGCCGAAGGAGAACGCCATCACCGCCAACGTCGCGGTTGCGAGGCCGGCGGCGACGGCCGGGGTCACCGGCGGGGCGCAGATGACGACCAGGCTCGCCGCCTGGACGACGAAGACGCTCTTGCGGGCGCGCGACGGCGGCAGCGGGTGGGCGAGCCAGGGCCAGATGGTCCGCGCCGCCACAAAGCCGTAGTAGCCCGCCGCCAGCACGAAGATCCAAAGACCGGTCTTGCCCGTGACCACCGCGGCGAGCGCCAAGACGCTCAAGAGCAGGGCGTCGATCTGGACGTCGAAGCGGGCACCGAAGGCCGAGGCTTGGCGGCAGCGCCGGGCGACCCAGCCGTCGACCCCGTCGAGTGCCAGCGACGAGAGGGCGACGGCCACCACCGCCCAACCCGCCGCGCCACCCCAGGCCGCCTCCAGCGCCGCCGGCTCGACCAGCAGGCCCAGCAACAGCGCGTTCAGCGCGCCGCGCACCAGCGTGACGGCGTTGGCGAGGCCGAAGCTCCGCTCGCCGGCCTCGGCGTCGTCGCCGAAGCGCGCCAGCACCACCGCGCTCAACAGCCCGTAGCTCCCCAGCGCGGCGACCGCCGTCGGCGCTCCGAACGGCAACAGCCGCACCAGCGCCGCCACCGCCACCGTCATGGCGAGGCCGATGGCGGCGACGGCGAACGGTGTCGACCACGCGATGAGGTTGCGACGCGCCGGCGGCGCGCGCCCGTAGGGCACGTCGCGTGTCGAAGGCATACCCACGTCCACCCCGCTCGTTGTCGTCGTTTTGTCACGTGGGGCGGGCGGCGCCACCGCCAAGGGGAGCGCGGCGCTTGACGCCGCACGCCCGGGCGCGAGGCTGGCGGCATCCGCACGGGAGAGCGCCGATGGACCCCTTGAGCGAGCTGCGCTGGCTGGTCGACCGCGATCTGGTGATCCGCCTTTTCGCCGGCGCGCTGCTGGGCGGCTGCATCGGCCTCGAGCGCGAGCTGCGCGCCCATCCCGCCGGCCTGCGCACGCACATGCTGGTGGGCCTCGCCTCGGCGCTCTTCACGATCGTCGCGATCGACCTCGCGCGGCGGCTCGACGCCGTCACCGGTGGCATGGGCGTGGACCCGCTGCGCGCGATCGAGGCGGTGACCGCCGGCGTCGCCTTCATCGCGGCGGGCGCGATCATCCGCAGCGGCGACAAGGTCCGAAACCTCACCACCGGCGCCGGGATGTGGCTCGCGGGCGCGGTCGGGCTCGCCAGCGGCGCCGGCTATCTCGGGCTCGCCGTTCTCGCCACCGCGCTGGCGGTGGTGATCCTCACCGCGTTGCGATGGCTGGAGATGCGCTGAGACCGTCAGGCGGCCTTCACGCGCACCCGGCCGAGCGGTCCGAAATCGCCCTCGGCGGTCCGCCCGGCGGCCAGCGGGACGAGACCGCAGCAGGCGCCGGTGGCGACCAGCGCGCCGGCCGGCAGGTGAACCCCCTGGCGGGTGAGCCAGGCCAGCGCCTCCAGCGGGTGACCGAGGACGTCGGCACCGCTGCCGCGCGCCACCTCGACGCCGTCGACCCGCGCGATGACGCCGGCGCCGGCGAGCTCGCGGGTGGGCGGCGGCATCAGCGGCGGCGCCAGCACGAGCCCGTGGTCGAGGCCGAGATCGGCGATGGCGCGCCGGGCGTCGCCCGTGCCGTCGAGACGCTGGCGGGTGGCGACGAGTTCCAACGCCGGCACCACCGCGTCGACCGCGATCACCAGCTGCTCGACGCCGTAGCCGCCCGCGCGCGGCGGCAGCTCGGCGCCGATGCGCAGGGCGAACTCGCATTCGACGCCGCGAAAGCCCGCCGGCAGGTCGACGACCGCGCCGTCGGCCCAGATGTGGGCGCCGAAGACCGGGCCGTAGAACGGCGCCGAAGTCGCCATGAGGCGCTGGGCCTCGGCGCTCGTGGCGCCCACCTTCCAGCCGGTCGGCGCCGCCCCCAGCCGCGCGATCACCGCCGCCTGCAAGGCGCGCGCGGTGGCGTCGTCCGCCACCGCCGCCTCGGGCAGCGGCGCGATCAGCTCGTCGTTTTCGAAGGCCGCGGCCAGCGCCCCCGCGTGGTCGGCCGCCATCGCCGGCGCCGGCCGCTCAGCTCGACAACAGCGTCGGCACGGTCATGCTCTCCAGGACCGAGCGGGTGGCCCCGCCGAGCACCCATTCGCGCAGGCGGGTGTGGCCGTAGGCGCCCATCACCAGGCAGTCGGCGCCGTGGTCGGCGATGCTGGAGAGCAGCACCTCGCCGATCGGCACGCCGGCCGCGACGGTGTGGTGGGCGTCGGCGTTGATGCCGTGGCGGGCGAGATGGGTCGCCTTGTCGATGACCTGGGCGTCGGAGCCGTCGGGCGGGTCGACCTGCAACAGCACCACCTTGTCGGCGTCGACCATCAGCGGCACCGCGGCACGCACCGCGCGCGCGCTTTCGCGGCTGTCCTTCCAGGCGACGAGGACCGTGCGGCCGGCGGTCGGAAAGCGCCCGCTGCGCGGCACCACCATGACCGGACAGCCGCCGTCGAGGATGACCCGCTCGACCAGGCTGGTGTCGGGAAACACCGCCCCTTCCTCGCCCTGCGGGATCAACAGCAGATCGGCGTAGCGGCCGTGGCGGGCCAGCACGGTGGAGGGCTCACCTTCCTCGGCCCGCCATTCCACCGACAGTCCCGTCGCCTGAAAGCGCTCCTCGAAGACCCGGTGCAGCTCCTCGCAGCGCGATTGCGCCGCCTTGCGCTGGGCCTCGACCATGTCGGCCTCGACCGGTCCCGCGAGCTCGCCCAGGCTCGGCGGCAGGTAGGGCGGCTCGGAGGGATGAAGGCCGATGAGATGGCCGTCGTGCCGGCGCACGAGTTCCTCGGCGAGGTTGAGGCGCTCGTCACGATTGGTGTCGGCGTCCACGTGGACGACGATGGTCTTGAAGCTCATCGACTTCGATCCCCCCGACGCGCCGGCCGCCCGTCAGGCGGCCTCGGCTTCGCAGCGTTTGGCGAAGTCCTGGAGAATGAGCTTGAGGCAGGCGGCGTGCAAGCTGTCGCCGCGCTCACGCGCCGCCTCGATGTCGTCGAGGATGATCCGCTGCAGCACGTTCTTGCCGTCGGGGCCTTCCATGATGTAGCGGCCGTATTCCAGCGCGACCATCGCCGGGACGTGCTCGTGCTCGGCGATCGCTTCGACCTCGTCGGCGGTGAGCCCGCTGACGCCGATGCAGTCTTCATAAGTCAACATGATGGCCCCCTGTGCCGTCGTCCCGCGTGCGGGTGTCGATCCATGGGAGTGGAACACGGATGCCGCCGCGGCGCATTGATTCCGATCACGCGGATAGTTATTCAATTAAGAGTTGAGCAGGCTCGAGCGCGCGACGGTGGTGGATCGTCGGTGGCGAAGGCCGGGCGGGCCGCTCCACGATCG
>CAZCVH010000256.1:0-3543 GCA_964502115.1 uncultured Geminicoccaceae bacterium | reverse complement strand
CGCGCCCACGGCGAGATAGGCCCGGGCGAGGCCGAGACGCGGTTCGGTCGCGTCGGGGTCGGCCGCGGCGGCACGGCGGTAGAGGTCGATCGCGGCGCGGGCGTCGCCGCCGTTCAACGTCGCCTCGGCGAGGCGCAGGGCGCCTTCGGGCCCCGGGCTCGGGGCGCCGACGGGCCCACCGGTCTCGGCGGTGGTGTCGGCGCACCCGGCGAGGAGGGCGAGGGTGAGGACGAGCGTCGCGCGCACAGCTGCAGGTCGCATCACCGCGATCCTCCGGCGGTTGGGTCGGGGCCGCTCATCCGCCGAAGGCCTCGCCGATGGCGATGACCGCCGGACCCGCCGTCACCACGAAGATGGCGGGCATGATGAACAGCATGAGCGGCAGGCTCAAAAGCGCCGGCAGCTTCGCCGCCTTCTCCTCCAAGGCGAGCATGCGGCCCTCGCGCATCTCGCGGGCGAGGTTCTTGAGCGACTGCGTCAACGGCGTGCCGTAGCGCAGGGTCTGGATCAGCGTGGCGGTGACGCTCTTGACCTCCTTGAGGTCGGTGCGCCGGGCGAGGTTCTCGAGCGGCTGGCGGCGGTCGGAGAAGCCGCGCAGCTCCGACATCGTGACCTGGAGCTCGTCGCCCAGCGCCGGTGCGCGCCGCACCATCTCCTCGGCGACACGGCCGAGCGACATGTCGAGGCTCTGGCCGGCGTTGGCGGCGATGATCATCAGATCCACCGCGTCGGCGAGGTGCTCCTTGATCCGCTTCTGGCGCCGACGGGCGGCCTGCTGGACGACGAGTTCCGGCAGCATGCCGCCGCCGAAGGCGGCGAACATCACCGCGACGAGCTGGAGCGCGGGCTGCCCGCGGCCGAGCCCGACGACCAGCACCAGCACGAGACCGACGACGAGGCCCCCGACGGAGGCCGCCGTCTTCAAGGTGCCGTAGGTGCCGACCGCTTCGCGCGAGCGCCAGCCGGCGCGGGTGAGGAGCTGAGCCACCTTCTCGCGATCGCCGGGGCGCAGCATCTGCAGCCCGCCGATGCCGAGCGTCAGGCGCGCCAGCAGATCGCGCAGCTCGGCGACGACCAGCAGCGCGGTGCGCTCGCCGGTGCTCACCGAGGCGCCGATCCGGGCGGCCGCCGTCAGCCGGCGACGCAGCCGCTCGCGGCGAGCCAACCAGCGTTCGAGCCCGATCGCGCCCGCCACCACCACCAGCGCGGTGGTCATCAAGGCCAGGGGGAACAAGGACACCGTCGCCGATGCCATGGCTCAGGCCTCGACCCGGGTGAGCTGGTTGATGACCAGCACGCCGACCGCCATCGAGCCCAACCCGTAATAGAGCATGCCGCGCCCGAGACCGGGCTCGGTCAGGCGCATGATGTGGTCGGGATCGAGCATGTACATCAGCCCGGCGACCACGACCGGCAGCGCCCCGACGATCATCGCCGTCATCCGCCCCTCGGCGGTGAGCGCGCGCACTTTGAGCCGGATCTCCTTGCGGCGGCGGAGGATGTGGGTGAGGCCCTCGAGCGTCTCGGTGAGCTGACCACCGGTCTCACGCTGCAAGACGAGGCAGACCACGAAGAAGTCGAAATCGCTCAGCGCCACCCGATCGGCCGCCTGGCGCAGCGCGTCGCGCATGTCGACACCGAGATCGATGCTGTCGGCGATGCGCCGGAACTCGCTCATCACCGGCTCGTTGACCTCGTTGCCGGCCTGGCGGATGGCCTCGTTGACCGGGATACCGGAGCGCACGGCGCGGATGATGAGATCGATGGCGTCGTTGAAGTTCTCGAGAAAGGCGATCTGCCAGCGGCGGTCGAGTTCGCGCAGGGCCAGCACCGCCACCGCGAGGCCGACCACGCCGCCGGCGACGAGCGCCGTCGGCACCGCGAGGCCGACCACCAGGACCAGCGCCACCGCCGCGACCACCGCCGACGAGGCCGCGCCCAGCACCAGCAGGTTGACCGTGCGCCCGCCCCCAAGATGGGTGAACTTGGCGCGCACCAGCCGCACCAGCGGGTTTTCGCGCCGGTCCTGCGGCCGGCCGAAGATGCGCGCGACCTCGACGGCGCTGCGCTTGACCGGCAGGCGACCCTCGACGTGGCGGGCGAGCCGGCCGCGCACCCGGGCCGCCGGCGACGACCACCACCAGTGCGGCAGGACGACCGTCACCATCAGGCCGAAGAGCGCGCCGATGATCGTGAGGGCGAGAAAACCGCCGTTCATGCCCCCGACCCCGTCAACAACGCCATCAACTCCTGCCCGACGCCGAAGTAGTTGGCGCGATCGTAGAACACCGGCCGCACGTGTCCCGACACGAAGCGGCCGCGTACGTCGGCGGTGAACTCGCCGGTGTCGTACTCGAACTTGAAGAGGTCCTGGGTGATGACGACGTCGCCCTCCATGCCGACGACCTCGGTGAGGTAGAGGACGCGGCGACTGCCGTCGCGCAGGCGCGAGACCTGGATGATCAGGTTCACGGCGCTGACGATCTGGCCGCGGATGGCGCGCTGCGGCAGGTTGGGATTGCCGGACAGCACCATGTTCTCCAGCCGCGAGAGGGCGTCGCGCGGCGAGTTGGCGTGCAGCGTGGTCATCGAGCCGTCGTGACCGGTGTTCATCGCCTGCAGCACGTCGAAGGCCTCGGCCCCGCGCGTCTCACCGAGGATGATGCGGTCGGGCCGCATCCGAAGAGCGTTCTTGACCAGATCGCGCTGGGTGATCTCGCCGCCGCCCTCGATGCTGGGCGGCCGCGTCTCGAGGCGCACGACGTGGGGCTGCTGGAGCTGGAGCTCGGCGGCGTCCTCGATGGTGACGATGCGCTCGCCGACGTCGATCATCTGCGACAGCGCGTTCAACAACGTCGTCTTGCCGGAGCCGGTGCCGCCGGAGATGACGATGTTGAGCCGGCAGCGCGAGGCGATCTCGAGCACGCGCGCCATCGCCGGCGAGACGCTGCCGCCCTCCACCATGCGCTGGAAGCCGACCTTGTTCTTGGCGAACTTGCGGATCGAGATGCTGGCGCCGTCGATCGCCAAGGGCGGCAGCACGATGTTGACGCGGCTGCCGTCGGCGAGCCGGGCGTCGCACAACGGGCTCATCTCGTCGACGCGGCGGCCGACCGAGGCGGCGATGCGCTGGGCGACGTTCACCAGGTGATCGTTGTCGCGAAAAGCGATGTCGGTGCACTGGAGCTTGCCGGCGCGCTCGACGTAGATCTGGCCGGGGCCGTTGATCAGGATGTCGCTGATGGTGGCGTCGTCGAGCAGCGGCTCGATCGGGCCGAGCCCGAACATGTCGTTCAGGATCAGGGTGCAGGTGCGCTCCTGCTCGGCCGCGGTCATCCGCAGGCGCTCGCGGCTGGCGATCTCGCCGACGGTCTGCAGGACCTCCTTGTGCACCGCCTCGCGGCCGGCCGAGACGGCGACGGAGACGTCCATCAGCTCGAACAGCCGATCGCGCACGAGCATGAAGTTGCGGTGGAAGGTGGCGCCGTCGCCGCTGCCGGCGGCACGGCCGGACGGCGCCGGCGCCGCCGCCGCCGGAGGCGC
>CAZCVH010000255.1:0-3547 GCA_964502115.1 uncultured Geminicoccaceae bacterium | reverse complement strand
CGCGCGCGACGGTGACGGTGAGCCCGCCGCGCAGCTGCAGGAGCGCCATGCCGGCGGCGCTCGTGATCACGCGGTCGCCCGCCATCACCGCCGCGCCGACGTCGGCCGTGCGGCGCTCGCCGGCGCGCACCAGGGTCACCTCGCCGCGCGCCGCGACGATGCTCCCCACCTCGGCGGCGAGAGCCCCGGCCGGCCAGAGGAGCAGAACGGCGGTGACGGCCAGCCAGCGCATGGCTCCCCCGCGAGAGGTTCGTCCACCGCTCATAGCATTACGGCCGGGTCGTGTGCACGCGAACCGACCGTCATCTCAAGCGCCGCGGCCCAAAGGTGCGGTGGCGGCCTCCAGCCACGCCCGCGCTTCGCCCGCGAGCTCGCCCGCGAGCCGGGCGCGGACCCGGGCGTGATAGGCGTCGAGCCAGGCGAGCTCCTCGGCGGTCAACAGCTCGGTGTCGACGAGCCGGCGGTCGATCGGGGCGAGCGTCAGCGTCTCGAAGCCCAAGAGCGGCAGATCGCCGCCTTCGGGCATGCCCTTCTCGACCACCAGCATCAGGTTCTCGATGCGGATGCCGTAGGCGCCCGAGGGATAGTTGCCGGGCTCGTTGGAGAGGATCATCCCGGCCTCGAGCTTGACGTCGCCGCCGCGCTTGGCGATGCGCTGCGGGCCCTCGTGGACGCACAGCCGGCTGCCGACGCCGTGGCCGGTGCCGTGGTCGTAGTCCAGCCCGGCGGCCCAGAGCGGGCGCCGCGCCAAGGCGTCGAGCTGGGAGCCGGCGGTGCCTTCGGGAAAGACCGCCTCGGCGAGCGCGATGTGACCTTTGAGCACGAGGGTGAAGCGCCGGCGCATCTCCGCCGCCGGCTCGCCGATGGCGACGGTGCGGGTGATGTCGGTGGTGGCGTCGGGGTACTGCCCGCCGCTGTCGACGAGGTAGAGCGTGCCCGGCTCGAGCGGGCGGTTGGTGGCCTCGCTCACCCGATAGTGGACGATGGCACCGTTCGGCCCGGCGCCGCTGACGGTGTCGAAGCTGGGACCGAGATAGTCGCCGGCGCGGGCGCGCTCGGCTTCCAGCATGGCCGCGGCGGCGCGCTCGTCGGCGCATTCGCCGCGGTCGAGGCGGGCGAGAAAGCGGCTGACCGCGGCGCCGTCGACGATCTGGGCGCGCCGGGCGCCCGCGATCTCGGCGCCGTTCTTCTTCGCCTTGGCGGCCATCACCGGGTCGGTGGCCTCGACCACGCACACCCCGGCGGTGGTGAGCTCGTCGAGCAGCCCGGCGTGGGTCACCGCCGGATCGACCAGGATGCCGACGCCCTCGCGGGCGAGCTCGGTGTAGAGCACGCGGCGTTCGGCCAAGGGGTGGAGCGCGATCCGGTCGTCCTCGAAGGCGACGTCGGCGGTCTTCTTGGCGGGGTCGGTGAGCAGCACCGCGCGGTCGTCCGGCAGCACCAGCGCGAGGCCGAGGCAGAGCGGGTTGAACGGCACGTCGCCGCCGCGGATGTTCAACAGCCACGCCACCCCGTCGGCGGCGGAGACGAAGAGCCCGTCGGCGCCGGCCGCACCCGCCGCCTCCAGCATGCGGCGACGCTTGTCGACGCTGCGCTCGCCGGCGTAGGCGAGCGGATGGTTCGCGAGCGGCGCCACCGGCGGTGCGGGACGATCGCTCCAGATGCGCTCGATCGGGTTGTCGGTCAGGGGCACGAGCTCGCCGCCCCGCGCGGCGAGCGCCTTCTCCAGCCGGTCGAGCTCGCCGCGCAGGTGCAAGAACGGGTCGTAGCCCAGCCGGACGCCGGTCGGCGCGTGGGTGCGCAGCCACGTCGCCGGCGGCTCGTGGATCAGGTGCGGGGTCTCGAAGCGGGCGGGGTCGACCTCGTCTCGGACCTGCAGGGTGTAGCGGCCGTCGGTGAAGAGCGCCGCGGTCTCCGGCAGGACGACGACGCGCGCGGCGGAGCCCGTGAAGCCCGTGAGCCAGGCGACGCGCTCCTCGCAGGCCGGCAGATATTCGCTGCCGTACATGTCCGTGCGCGCCAGCACGAAGCCGTCCACCCCGGCGTCGCGGAGCACCGTCCGCAACGCGTCGAGCCGCTCCCCGGTGTCCTCCATCACGCCCCCGATCGGCCGCACGCCCGGTGCGCGGCCGGGCGTCGACGTCGCGCCGCCGCCGCGGTTACTTCAGCGGGGCCATCACCATGACCATCTGACGGCCTTCCATCTTCGGGAACTGCTCGACCTTGCCGAGGTCGCTCACCTCGTCCTTGACCTTGGTCAGGATGTTCATCGCCAGGTTCTGGTGCGACAGCTCGCGCCCACGAAAGCGCATGGTCACCTTGACCTTGTCGCCCTCCTCCAGGAAGTGCCGCACCTTTTTCATCTTGATGCCGTAGTCGTTGTCGTCGATGTTCGGGCGCATCTTGATCTCTTTGACCTCGATGACGCGCTGCTTCTTGCGGGCGACGTTGGCGCGTTTCTGCGCCTCGTACTTGAACTTGCCGTAATCGAGGATCTTGCAGACGGGCGGCTTGGCGGTGGGCGACACCTCGACGAGATCCAGCCCGGCCTCGCGCGCACGGTCCAGTGCTTCGCGTAGGCGCACGACCCCGATCATCTCACCGTCTTCACCGACCAGTCGGACCTCGGTCGTCTCGATCCGGTCGTTGACGCGATAGTCTTCGCGCGCCGCTGTTGCCATGTACCTCGTCACCTCGTCGCCGTGGATGGTTGCGCACGACCGACCGAGGGACGCGGACGGGCCGCCCGGCCTCAGGCCGGCGGACGTGCGAGCCCCTTCAATAAGGTGACGGCGTCGTCCAGAGCAAGGCTTTGTTGGCCGCTCTCGCCGAGACGTCGCATCGCCACCGTCCGTTCGGTCTGCTCGCGACCGCCGACCGCGAGGATCACCGGCACCTTCTGGACGCTGTGCTCGCGCACCTTGTAGCCGATCTTCTCCGAGCGCGTGTCGGCCTCGACGCGCAGCCCGGCGGCGCGCAGGTCGCGCACCACCGCGTGGGCGTAATCGTCGGCGTCGTTGGTGATGGTGGCGACGACCACCTGTACCGGCGCCAGCCACAGCGGGAAGCGGCCCGCGGTCTCCTCGATCAGGATGCCGATGAAGCGCTCGAGCGAGCCCAGGATGGCGCGGTGCAGCATGACCGGGCGGTGGCGCTCGTTGTCGGCGCCGACATACGTGGCATCCAGCCGCTCGGGCAGGACGAAGTCGACCTGCAGCGTGCCGCACTGCCAGTCGCGCCCGAGCGCGTCGGTCAAGACGAACTCGAGTTTGGGGCCGTAGAAGGCGCCCTCGCCGGGGTTCAAGGTGACCTCGACCCCGGCCTTCCTGGTCGCGTCCATCAGCGCCCGTTCGGCCTGATCCCAGACCTCGTCGGCGCCGGCGCGCACCGGCGGCCGGTCGGAGAACTTCACCCGGAAGTCGGGAAAGCCGAGATCGGTGTAGATGCTCGCCAGGAGGGTGCAGAAACCCTGGGTCTCGGCGTCGATCTGCTCGGGCGTGCAGAAGATGTGGGCGTCGTCCTGGGTGAAGTTGCGGGTGCGCATGAT
>CAZCVH010000254.1:0-3554 GCA_964502115.1 uncultured Geminicoccaceae bacterium | reverse complement strand
GTGCGGGCGAGCGGGCGGGCGGCCGCCGGCGGGATGATCAGCATGGCGGTGATCAACAGGATGCCCACGAGCTTCATCGCCGCGGCGATCACCAGCGCGATGAGGATCATCAATGCGAGCCGGAGCGCCACCACCCGCGCGCCCTCGGCGCGCGCCATCTCCTCGTGCAGCGTCGCGAACAACAGCCAGCGCCAGGCGGCGATGAGGAAGGCCAGGATCGCCGCGCCGCCGACGGCCATGGCGACGATGTCGCTCCAACGCACCGCCAGGATGTCGCCGAACAGATAGCCCAGGAGATCGACCCGGACCGAGCCGGCGAGCCCGAGCACCACCAGCCCGATCGCCAGCGAGGCGTGGGCGAGGATGCCGAGGATGGTGTCGGTGGCGAGGCGCCGCTGCTGCTGCAGCGCCACCACCAGCACCGCGACGACGATGGCGACGGCGGCCACCGCCAGGATGAGGTCGGCGCCGATCAAGAGGCCGAGCGTCACCCCGAGCAGCGCGCTGTGCGCCAGGGTGTTGCCGAAATAGGCCATGCGACGCCAGACCACGAAGCACCCGAGCGGGCCGGCGACGACGGCCAGCGTCAGGCCCGCCAGCCACGCTCGCAGCAGGAACTCCGGGATCACGTCCCGTCCCGGCGGGCCTCGAACGGCACGATCCGGCCATCGTCCCGCTCGCCGTGGCGGTGGCGGTAGGGCGCGAGCGCGGCCGCGGCGCCGGCGCCGAAGAGCTCGGCATAGACCGGATCGCTGCCGACGGTCTCGGGTGCGCCGGCGCAGCACACCCGACGGTCGAGACAGATCACGCGGTCGGTCGCGCGCATCACCAGATGGAGATCGTGGCTCACCAGGAGGACGGCGCAGCCGCGGGTTTCGCGCAGCTCCGAGACCAGGCGGTAGAGCTCGATCTGGCCGCGGTGGTCGATGTTCTGGGCCGGCTCGTCGAGCACCATCAGGTCGGGTTCGGCGAGGAGCGCGCGGGCGAGCAGGACGCGCTGAAACTGCCCCCCGGAGAGGGTGGCCAGCGCCTGGTCCTCGACGTCGGCGAGGCCGACGTCGGCGAGCACGGCGCGCTTCTCGCCGCGGCTGTGGCGGTGCGGGAGGTCGAGGAAGCGATCGACGTTGAGCGGCAGGCTGGCGTCGATGGCGAGGCGCTGCGGCACGTAGGCGATCGAGAGCCCGGGGCGGCGCTCCACCCGCCCGCGCTGGGGCCGCAAGATGCCGAGGACCAGCCGCACCAGCGTCGACTTGCCGGCGCCGTTGGGACCGATCAGCGTCACGATCTCGCCCGGTCGGATGGTGAGATCGACGTCGTCGAGGGCGACGACCCGCCCGAAGCGGACCTCGGCGTGGCGGATGGCGACGAGCGGCTTGCTCGGGGGGTCGAACGCGGCGGTGGCCATGGCGGCGAGCCTAACTGTCCAGCTGAATGCCATAGCGCCGCCGGCGTCCCGGCGCCAGGGTGGCGGCGCCGGATCACTCCAGACCGTGGCTTTCGAGAAACGCCATCATCGTCGCCGCCATCGGCGCCGGTTGGGCGACGTGGGCGAGCAGTGCGGCGCCGGCGACGTCGGCGGCGTCGGCACCCGGGATGGTGTCGGCGAGGGCGGTGGCGGCGGCGCACCGCTCGGCGCCCTGGGCGGTGCCGGTGAGCACGAGGGCGGGGACCTGCACCGCGGCGGCGGCCGCCGTCGCGTCGGCCGTGGCGAGGGCGCCGCAGCCGGCGACATAGCCCGCCGGTGGTGCGCGCAGGAGCATGTTGCGCCAGATCCGGCACTCGTCGGGGCGTTGGGCGCGAAAGGCGTCGGGCAGCCAGGTTTCGAGGGTCTCGTCCGCGACCACGGCGAGCCCGTCGGCGCAGACCCGCCGCGCCCGCTCGTGCCAGTGTTGCGGCGTGTCGAGGCGGGCGCCGCCGCCGACGAGCACCAGCGCCTCGACGAGCTCGGGGCGCTGGTGGCTCAAGCTCAACGCCACCATCGCGCCGAGCTCGGCGCCGACCACAACCGCGGGTCCGGTATCGAGCTGGTCCATCAGGGCGCAAAGGTCACGCCCCAGGCGGTCGACGTCGAGCGGCGTGTCGCCGAGCGTACTCAGCCCCTGACCGCGCATATCGTAGCGCACGACGTGGAAGCGGTCACAGAGATAGCGGGTGAGGCGGTCCCAGGCGCGCAGATCGGTGCCGAGCGCGTTGACGACCACCAGGCGCCGCGCCGTCGGTTCGCCGTCGCGCCGGGTCAAGAGCACCTCCTGGTCGACCTTCAAAAAATCCATGGTCCAGCTCTCCTCCGCGTCCCTGACGCGGCGTTGGGGGTCGGCGCCCAGACGGACGAAGCGGGTGGCGCCGAGCTTCCGGCGGTCACGCCGCCCGGTCGGCCGCGGCCGCCGTCAGCCCGACGGTCGTCACCCGCCCGTCGTCGACGGCGGTCGCCCGCGCGCCGACGTTCACCGCCGGATAGGTCCAGCCGTGTTTGGCACGGACGGTGTAGCGGTCGAGCCGGCACGTGCCGTCGGCGTCGCGCGAGCCGGTGAGCTCGGCCTGCAGCCGGTGGCCGTGTGCCGCGGCCGCGTCGGCCTCGGCGAGCGCGTCGTTGAGCCGGGCGACGGCACGGCGCCAAGGGTCGAGTTGCCCGTGCCGCGGGCCCGTGCCCAACAGGATCTGGCCGGGGCGGCAGGCCTCCATCAGGCGCGCGATCTCGACGGTGACGGCGCCGACGATGAAGGTGTCGTCCTGGGGCGTTCCGGCGGCGATGCGGTGGAAAGTGAAGCAGGCCCCGATGCCGAGCGTCGCCTTGAGCGCGCCGGCGTCGAAGCCGCCGCGCCGGCCGGCGGCGGCGAACGCCACGAAGGTGGTGAGCACCAGCGCCAACAGCCGCGCCGGCTCGGCCGTCGCCCGGTCCGGATCCCAGAGGTAGAAGCCGTCGCCGGTGGTGGTGCGCGTCGGCGTGAACCCGAAGCCGGCGCGCGCGAGCGCGGCCTCGGCCCGGCACAGGCTTTGTTCGAGCGCGGTGAGGCGGGTCAGCTGATCGAGCGGTCCGAGCTTCGAGAAGCCGACGAGATCGAGCAGCGCCACCGGCCGTTGCGGGTCGAGCCCGATGGCGAAGCGCTCGACGAGGGTTTCCATGCGGGCGTGCAGGGCCGCGTCGGCGGCGCCGACGACCACCACCTCCACCACCCGGGCCGCCGCGCCGAGCTGCGCCGCCAGACCACGCAGGGTCGCCGGGTCGCGGTAGCGTGGTCGGGCCCAGAGCTCGGGATGGGCCCGGCAGAGCCCCAAAAAGGCGCCCCGCTCGGCCATCAAAACGCGCAGCGCGCCGCGAACCGCGGTCCAGCCCAAAGCGAGACGGTCGCCGTCGCGCCAGGTGCGACGCAGGCGCTCCAGCAGAAGCTTTTGATCGAATACGGCCATCGAAGGCCACCAGCCAAGGACCGAGCGAGCGCGAGAGAAGGGGGTCAGCGAAGGAGCAGTCCGATCGCGAGCGACAGCAGGGCAAGTGCGCTGGCGGCAAGCACGAGCCGCCAGCGCACTTGCCCTGCTGTCGCTCGCGATCGGAC
>CAZCVH010000253.1:0-3586 GCA_964502115.1 uncultured Geminicoccaceae bacterium | reverse complement strand
CGAGCGCGAGGCGTTGTTCCACGAGGTCTACGACACCGAGCACATCCCCCATCTCCTCGAGGTGCCGGGCGTGCGCGCGGTGACGCGCGCCGAGGCCGAGCCCTTCGTCCTCGCACTCGGCGGCCGGGTCGAGCCGCGGCCGGCGGCGAGCCCGCGGTTCGTGGCGATCTACGAGATCGACGGCCCGGACGTGCTGGCGAGCGACGCCTGGACCGCCGCGCTCGAGCGCGGACGCTGGCCGAGCGAGGTGCGCCCGTTCACCACCCACCGCGGCCACGCCCTCTATCGCGTCCGCTGAAACGCGCGCGGTCGGCTCATAGGCCGGTCGTGTCGTCGTCGTTCGCCGCCGCGACGTCCTCCGGCAGGAGCTGCAGCAGAAGACGGTCGAGCTCGTCGAGCTCCTCCCCGGCGAGACCGTCGGCGCCCCACGGCGCCCGGCTCTCGTTGAGTTGCGCGTGGCCGTCATGCGTTTCGCGCAGCATGTAGCCGCGACCCCATACCGTCTCGATGTTGTGGTGCTCGCCGGTGAGCTTCGCGATCTTCTTCCTCAGCTTGCAGATGAAGACGTCGATGATCTTCTGTTCCGGCTCGTCCATGCCGCCGTAGAGATGGTCGAGGAAGGTCTCTTTGGTGAGCGTCATGCCTTTGCGCAGGGAGAGCAGCTCGAGAATGCCGTACTCCTTGCCGGTGACGTGAAGCGGCCGGCCGTCGATCTCGACCCGCTTCGCGTTGAGGTCGAGGGACATGCGGCCGACCCGGATGACCGAGGCGGCGTGGCCCTTCGAGCGCCGCACGATCGCCTGCAGCCGCGCGGTCAGCTCTTCCTTGTCGAACGGCTTGGTGAGGTAGTCGTCGGCGCCGCAGATCAGCCCGCGCACCTTCTCGTGCCGGTCCTCGACCCCGGAGAGGATCAAAACCGGCACTTCGAGCTCGTTCGCTCGTAGTCGACGCACGACCTCGCCGCCGTCGACGTCGGGCAGCCGCAGGTCGAGAATGATGATGTCGAAATCGTAGAGCTTCGCCAGCTCGAGGGCGTCTTCGCCGGTTTCGGTGTGTTCGACCAGAAATTGCTGGTCGACGGCCGATTGGATGAGCCTGGCGGCGACGGGATCGTCATCGACGATGAGGGCGCGCATAACCACCTCGTTGAACCAAGCTATTAAAGTTCAACTAACGCGAGAATATTGCCGCGGCTACCAGTACGAAAGCGCAACGCGCCAAAAAAAAGCGGCGGCCCCTTAGGGCCGCCGCCAAGCGTCGCTCAATTCCCTTCGGTCGGCCGTTCAGGAGCCCGGCTGCGGGCTCGGCGCCGGTCCGGTCGAGGGCCGCGGCCGGCTGGTGGTCGGCACCGAGCCGCGCTTGCCCGTCGGCGGGGTCGGCTGGGGCGCCGTATCGGCCCGCCGCTCCGGCAAGGGTTCGCCGCGCATGACCAGATCGATCTCGTCACCGGTCAGCGCCTCGTACTCCAACAGCGCCTCACCGATCCGCTCCAGCTGATCACGGTGCTCGGTCAGAACCCGCCGTGCCTCACCGTAGCCGGTGTCGATGATGCGGCGGATCTCTTGATCGATCGTCCGCGCCGTCGCCTCCGAGATGTTCTGCGACTGCGTCACCGAATGCCCGAGGAACACCTCTTGCTGGTTCTCGTGGTAGCCCACCGGGCCGAGCTCATCGCTCATGCCCCACTGGGTGACCATATGGCGCGCCATCTTGGTGGCCTGCTCGATGTCCGAAGCCGCGCCGGCGGTGACCTTGTTGTGGCCGAAGATGATCTCCTCGGCGACGCGGCCGCCCATCGCCACCGCGATGTCGCCGTCGAGCTTCTCACGACTGATCGACAAACGATCACCCTCCGGCAGGCGCATGACCATGCCGAGCGCACGACCCCGCGGGATGATCGTCGCCTTGTGGATCGGATCCGAGGCCGGCGTGTGCCAAGCCACCACCGCGTGGCCTGCCTCGTGGTAGGCGGTGAGCCGCTTCTCGTCCTCGGTCATGACCATGGAGCGGCGCTCGGCGCCCATCATGATCTTGTCCTTGGCGGCCTCGAAATCGGCCATCGTCGCCAACCGCTTGCCGGTGCGCGCGGCCATGAGCGCCGCCTCGTTCACGAGGTTGGCGAGATCCGCGCCCGAGAAACCCGGCGTCCCGCGGGCGATCACCTTGGCGTCCACGTCCGGCGCCAGCCGCACCTTCTTCATGTGGACGTTGAGGATATGCTCGCGGCCGATGACGTCGGGGTTCGGCACGGTGATCTGACGGTCGAAGCGGCCGGGGCGCAACAGAGCGGGGTCGAGCACGTCCGGACGGTTGGTGGCGGCGATGAGGATGACGCCCTCGTTCGCTTCGAAACCGTCCATTTCGACGAGCAGCTGATTCAACGTCTGCTCCCGCTCGTCGTTGCCGCCGCCGAGGCCGGCACCACGGTGACGGCCGACCGCGTCGAGCTCGTCGATGAAGACGATGCAGGGAGCATGCTTCTTGGCCTGCTCGAACATGTCGCGGACCCGGCTGGCGCCGACACCGACGAACATTTCGACGAAGTCCGAGCCCGAGATCGTGAAGAACGGCACGTTGGCCTCGCCGGCGATGGCGCGCGCCAACAGCGTCTTACCGGTGCCGGGCGGACCGACGAGCAGACAGCCTTTCGGAATGCGCCCACCAACCTGTTGAAACTTCTGCGGATTCTTCAAAAACTCGACGATCTCTTGCAGATCGTCCTTGGCCTCGTCGATACCGGCGACGTCGCCGAAGGTGACGCGACCCGCTTTCTCCGTCAAAAGCTTGGCCTTGGATTTGCCGAAACCCATGGCCTTACCGCCGCCGCCCTGCATCTGACGCATGAAAAAGATCCACACGCCGATGAGGAGCAGCATCGGGAACCACGAAATCAGCACGCCCAGAAGGGACGGCATGCCGTTGTCGGCCGGTTCCGAGCGGATCCGCACGTCGGACGCGCGAAGTGGCTCGACGACGTTGGCGCCGTCCGGCGCGTAGGTCGTGAAGCTGCGGCCGTCCTCGTACTGGCCGGTGATCTCGCTGCCCTGGATCGTCACCTCGGCGACGCGCCCCTGATCGACCTCATTCAGAAAGTCCGAGAATGCCAGCGACGCCTCCGGCGACCGCCCGCTCGGGCTCTGGAACAGGTTGAACAGCGCGATCAGCAAGAGGCCGATGATGACCCACAGTGCCAGGTTCTTGCCGAAATTGTTCACGTGCTGCCTCGCTTTCCCCCTTGCCCCCCATCGGACACTCCGGTGGTCGCTACCACCACGCGCGTCCGAGGAAGATGTAGCATATCAAATAAGGATCGCCGCGTCCGAGACAACATGCGATCCGTCGAACACCGCACCCGCGAGCGTCGGCCGCCGTATCGGTGTCGTCGGCAAACTCGATCGCTCCGGCACGACCACCAACCGCTCGAGGGCGCGGCCAACGATCGCACCGGCGAGCGTCAACCGAGTTTGTCCGGCTTCCAGGCGACGCGCCGCCGCCACCACCCGCCCGCGACCGGGTGCCGGCGCCGTCCCGCCGACGGTCGTCACCAGATCGGAAGAGCACACGTCTGAACTCCAGTCACGTGAAA
>CAZCVH010000252.1:0-3593 GCA_964502115.1 uncultured Geminicoccaceae bacterium | reverse complement strand
GGGCCCGCGAGCGTCGCGCGTCGCTGCGGCCGGTCGAGGCCCGCTTCGAGGACGCCTTCGTCGCCCGGCTCGGTGGCGGGGTGCGCGGGCGTTCGCCGCTGGCGGGCGAGCGCCCCCGCGACGACGGCCGCGGCGGCGAGGCGGTGATCGAGGCGCAAGCGCTCACCAAGCGCTTCGGCGACTTCACCGCCGCCGCCGACATGACCTTCGCGATCCCGCCCGGCGAGATCTTCGGCCTCTTGGGGCCCAACGGCGCCGGCAAGTCGACCACCTTCAAGATGCTGTGCGGGCTGTTGACTCCGAGTGCGGGGGAGGGTCGCGTCGCCGGCATCGATCTGCGCCGCGCCGCCGCCGAGGCGCGCGGCCGGCTCGGCTACATGGCGCAGAAGTTCTCGCTCTACGGCGATCTCTCCACCCGCCAGAACCTGCGCTTCTTCGCCGGCGTCTACGGCCTCTGCGGTCGGCGCCGGCGGGCGCGGATCGAGCTGATGATCGAGACCTTCGAGCTGCAGCGGCACCTCGCCACCACCGCCGAGGACCTGCCGCTCGGCTTCAAGCAGCGCCTGGCGCTGGCCTGCGCGGTCATGCACGAGCCCTCCGTGCTCTTCCTCGACGAGCCGACCTCCGGGGTCGATCCGCTCACCCGGCGCGAGTTCTGGTCGCACATCAACGCGCTGGTCGAGCAGGGGGTGGCGGTGCTGGTCACGACCCACTTCATGGACGAGGCCGAGTACTGCGACCGCATCGCGCTCATCTTCAAGGGGCGCACCATCGCCACCGGCTCGCCGGACGACCTCAAGGACCGCGCGGCGACGGACGAGGTCCCCGAGCCGTCGCTGGAGGACGCCTTCATCCGCCTGGTCGAAACCTCCGACGTCGCCCGTGCGGACGCGGCCTGATGGCGGCGCCCGCGCGGCTGCGCCGGCTCGCCGCCTTCATGCGCAAGGAGGCCGTGCAGATCGTGCGCGATCCCTCCAGCCTCCTGATCGCCATCGTCCTGCCGCTGATCCTGCTTTTCCTCTTCGGCTTCGGGCTGTCGCTCGACGCCGACGACATCCGCATCGGCCTCGTCGTCGAGAAGCCGGACGGGCCGGCCGAGCGGCTGGCGGCGTCGTTCGAGGCGTCGACGTTCTTCGCGGTCGAGCGCGTGCCGGACGTGCGCATGGTCGAGGCCGACCTCGAGGCCGGCCGGCTCAGGGGCATCGTCGTCATCCCCGAGACCTTCGGCGAGCGCTGGGCGCGCGACGGCGCCACGGCGGAGATCCAGGTCGTCGCCGACGGCAGCGAGCCCAACACCGCGCGCTTCGTCCACAACTACGCCCGCGGCGTGCTCGCCACCTGGGAGGACGCCGAGCGCCGGAGCCGCCCGCCGCCCTTCACGCTGGAGCCGCGCTTTCGGTTCAACGCCGAGCTCGAGAGCCGCAACTTCCTGGTGCCGGGCTCGATCGGGCTCATCATGACGCTGATCGGCACGCTCCTCACGGCGCTGGTCGTCGCCCGCGAGTGGGAGCGCGGCACGATGGAGGCGCTGTTGGCGACGCCGATCGGCCGCGTCGACCTGCTCTTGGGCAAGCTCGTGCCCTATTACCTGCTGGCGATGACCTCGATGGCCATCTGCACGGTGCTGGCGGTCTTTCTCTTCGAGGTCCCGCTGCGCGGCTCCGTCTTCGCGCTCTTCGCCATCTCCACCGTCTTCCTGGTGCCGGCGCTCGGCCAGGGGCTGTTGATCTCGGCGGCGGCCAAGAACCAGTTCGTGGCCTCGCAGTTCGCGCTCCTCTCCGCCTTCCTGCCGGCCTTTCTGCTCTCCGGCTTCGTCTTCGAGATCTCCAGCATGCCGGTGGCGATCCAGGCGGTGACCTGGGCCGTCCCGGCGCGCTATCTGATCCCGAGCCTGCAGACGGTGTTCCTCGCGGGCGACGTCTGGCCGCTCTTTTTGCGCCACATGGCGGCGATGCTGGCCCTCGGCGCGGTCTTCATCGGCCTCGCACTCGGCCTCACCCGAAAGCGGCTCGACTGAGATGTGGGGCCGCATCGCCGCGCTGATCGTCAAGGAGCTGCTGGCGGTCTGGCGTGACAAGCGTTCGCGCCTCGCCATCATCGGCCCGCCGCTCGTCCAGCTCGTCCTTTTCAGCTACGCCGCCACCCTCGACGTCACCAACGTCGCGATCGGCGTTTTGAACCGCGACGACGGCGCCTGGAGCCGCGCCTTCGTCCAGCGGCTCGACGGCTCCACCACCTTCACCGACATCCGCGTCCTCCAGCGCCAAGCCGAGATCGACCGGCTGATCGACACCCGCGCCGTGGTGGCGGTGCTCCATTTCGGCCCCGACTTCTCCGCCGACGTCGCCGCCGGCGGGCCGGCGCGGGTGCAGGTGATCCTCGACGGCCGCCGCTCCAACGCCGCCCAGATCGTCCAGGGCTATCTGGAGACCGTCGCCGGCGAGATCGGCGCCGACATCGTCCGCGCGCGCGGCGCGCCGCCGCCGGGCCGCGCCCGCGTCGTCGAGCGCGGCTGGTTCAACCCCAACCTCATCTACCGCTGGTTCACGGTGCCGAGCCTGATCGGCACCCTCGCCATGCTGGTGGCGCTCATCGTCACCGGCCAGTCGATCGCCCGCGAGCGCGAGCTCGGCACCTTCGACCAGCTCCTGGTCTCGCCCCTGCGCGTCCACGAGATCCTCATCGGCAAGACGGTGCCGCCGCTGTTGATCGGGCTGGTGCATTCGACGCTGTTTCTGGCCGCCGCCGTCTTCGTCTTCGGGGTGCCGTTTCGCGGCGCGCTGGCGCTGTTCTACCTGGCGCTGGTGATCTACCTCGCCGCGGTGATCGGCATCGGGCTCTTCATCTCGTCGTTGGCGCAGACCCAGCAGCAGGCGTTTTTGGGCTCCTTTCTCTTCATGGCGCCGGCGGTGCTGCTCTCCGGCTTCGCCGCCCCGATCGAGAACATGCCCGCCTGGCTGCAGGTCGGTACGCTCGCCAACCCGCTCCGGCACTTCCTGGTGCTGTCGAAGGGCCTGTTCTTGAAGGCGCTGCCGCCCGATCAGGTGGCGGCCAACGCGCTGCCGCTGGTGGCGATCGCCGCGGTGACGCTGCCCGTCGCCGCCTGGCTGTTCACCCGCCGGCTGGAGTAGGCCGCCTCAGGTGACGACGACCTCGACGTCGATCTCGCTCTCGTCCTCGAGCTGAAAGCGTAAGCTCTCCTCGCCCGGCGCATCGCCGGTGATGACGATGCGGTGGCCACCCGGGGCGATCCGCGTCTCGGTAGGGGCGCCGCCTTCGAGCTGCTGCAGGGCCGGCTGGTCGAGGTCGATTTCGGCGCTCTGGCCGATCACCACCGTGACGCGCATCGTGAGCGCTCCTTCGGCGTGGGAGACATCCGCCCGACGCGCGGCTATCGCGGCCGGTTGCCGGCGTGCTCGACCACGACCTCCCGACCGTCACGGGCGAAGGTGGCCTCGACGCCGCGGTCGCGCCCCAGGCGCGCGAGCTCGGGGCCGAGCGAGCGCTCGTCGCCCGCGACGATCTCGGTGCCGCAATGGGTGAAGAGCGCGCGCGCGACGCCCGCCTCCGCGCACCAGCCGAGCTGGGCGCGC
>CAZCVH010000251.1:0-3618 GCA_964502115.1 uncultured Geminicoccaceae bacterium | reverse complement strand
CTAGGCGCGCCAGCGCTCGCGCAGGCCGGGGCGCTCGACGGCGAGCGCCAAGAGCGTGGTCAACAGCGGCACGTTCAACAGTCTGCCGCCGCGCCACCAATCGAGCGCCTCGTCGAAGCCGAGCACGAAGGGGCGGATGTCCTCGTCCTCCTCGTCGACGCCGTGATGGCCGTCGACGCCGCGGCTGTCGACCCGGGCGACGAAGCCGTAGAGATACTCGTCGGCGAAGCCGGGCGAGGCGTAGCCCTCCCACAGCTGCATCATGGCGCCGGCCTCCAGGCCGGCTTCCTCCATCAGCTCGCGCCGGCCGGTGGCCTCGGGCGAGCCCGCCTGATCGCGCAGGCCGGCGACCGCCTCGATCAGCCAGGGCGTGTGGCGGTCGGCGATGGCGCCGGCGCGGAACTGCTCGATCAGCACGACCGCGTCGCGCTCCGGGTCGTAGGGCAGCACCACCACCGCCTCGCCGCGGCGCACGATCCGGCGGTTGAGCGCCCGCGTCCAGCCGCCGTCGAAGCGCCGATGGCTCAACACGACATCGTCGACCGCGATCCAGCCCGCGAGCGCGCGCTCGCGGGTGTGGATGCGCAGACGCTCGTCCTCGCTCATCTCAGGTGAACGCCTTGAAGGCGATCAGCGTGAACGTGTCCTTGACCCCGTCCAGCAGCTGCACCTTGCTGCTGACGAAGCGGCCGATGTCCGCGGCGGCGTCGAGATAGATCTTCATCAATAGATCGTACTGGCCCGAGATCGAGTGCACCTCGGAGATCTCGGGAACGCTCTGCACCGCGACGTCTGCGACGTCGTAGGCGCGACCGAGCTCGCACTTCACCATGACGAAGATCGTCTGCATTCACTCGTCCTTGCCGGAATTCTCCGAACGCACCGGCACCGGCTTCAACAGGAAGCTCGGGACATGGTCACCCAGGCCGACCACCGGCTCGGCCGGCGCCGGCTCGGGCTCGCGCTTGCGGCGCGAGCGACGCTCACCGTCCCGGCCCGCGCTCTGGTTGTCGCGGCGCGCCGGGGGGGCGCCTTGGCCGTCGCGGCGAGCCATGGGCGCACCTTCGGCGGGCGCCTCGTCCGCGCTCTGCGACGCCTTGACCGCTGCCGCCTTGACCGGTGCCGCCTCGCCCGGGGCCGCCTCGGCCGGGGCCGCCTCGGCCGGGGCTTCCTTGGCCGGGGCCTTTTTGAGCCCGCGCCGGCGCTTCGGCTTCTCGCCCGCGACCGGTGGCGTTTCCTGTTCGGCCGCGGCGACCTCCGGCGTCGCCGGCGCGGCGGCCGCCGCGGACGGCCGCGCATCGGGTGCAGGCGCCTCGCTCGGCGCCGCCTCTGCGGCTTCCGCGACCGTGGCGAAGGGATCGAAGGCGGCGATCGCGCCGCCCACCAGCTTCTCGATCTTGGCGAGGCGCCTGGCGTCGTCGGCGGTCACGAAGGTGAAGGCGCGGCCCTGGCGGCCGGCGCGGCCGGTGCGGCCGATGCGGTGGACGTAGTCTTCGGCGTGGCTCGGCACGTCGAGGTTGATGACCACCGGCATGTCCGAGATGTCGAGGCCGCGCGCGGCGACGTCGGTGGCGACGAGGTAGTCCACGCCGCCGCCCTTGAAGGCGTCGAGCGTCGCCTGGCGCTGGCTCTGGTCGAGATCGCCGTGGATGTCGCGGGCGTTGTAGCCCTTGCGCTGCAGCTTGCGCGTGATGGTGCCGACGTCGCGCTTGCGGTTGCAGAAGATGATGGCCTTGTCGACGCCGTGGGCACGGAACAGCCGCTCGAGGGTGTCGGGTTTCTTGTCCTGGGCCACCTTCACCAGCCGGGCCTCGATGTTGGCGGCGGTGGTGGCCGGACGGGCGACCTCAACCTCCACCGGATCCCGCAAGAACTGATCGGCGAGGCGCCGGACCTCCTTGGGCATCGTCGCCGAGAACAGCATGGTCTGCTCGCGCCGCGCGATCAGCTTGGCGATGCGCTCGACGTCGGGGATGAAGCCCATGTCGAGCATGCGGTCGGCCTCGTCGATGACGAAGATGCTCACCCCGCCCAACAGCACCTTGCCACGCTCGAACCAGTCCAGCAGACGGCCCGGCGTCGCGATCAGCACGTCGACGCCGCGGTCAAGGAGCTTCTCCTGATCGCCCATGCCGACGCCGCCGATGATCAGCGCCATCGTCAGCTTCACGTGCTTGCCGTACTTGGTGAAGTTGTCGGCGGTCTGGCTCGCTAGCTCGCGCGTCGGGCTCAAGATGACCGAACGCGGCATGCGCGCCCGGGCCCTGCCCTGCGTCAGATGGTGAATGATCGGCAGGACGAAGGCCGCCGTCTTACCCGTGCCCGTCTGCGCGATGCCGACGAGATCCTGCTTTTTCAGGAGGTGCGGGATCGCCTTCGCCTGGATCGGCGTCGGCTCGGTGTAACCCGCGTCCACAACGGCGCGGGTAACTTCGTCGCACAGCCCGAGTTCGGTGAAGCTCGGCGAACCCTGCGTGCCTTCGGTCAACGAACGTCCAATGGTTGCAAACTTCGGTCGCCGTCGGGGTGTACGATTCGCGGCGCCGATGTCAATGTCGCAGGTGTTGAGTTCCCAACCGAGTGAAGTCGTGTCGCCCCCCGAACCCGCCGCGATCCAGCCCCAACCGCTGCTCGAAGCCGGTCGCAGCCAGCTGCTCCTGATCGACGTCCAAAGCGGTCTCGCCGCGGCGATGCCGGAGGCGACCCGGCGGCGCGCCCTCGCCGGCCTCGATCTGCTCGCCCGCACCGCCACCGCCCTGGGCGTGCCCGCGACGATCACCGAGCACGTGCCCGAGCGGCTCGGCGCGACGCTGCCGGCGGTCGGGGGCGAACTCGACCACGCCTCGATCGTCCTTAAAACCCACTTCTGCGCCGCCGCCGATCCGGCCGTAAGTCGCCGGCTCGACGAACTCGATCGACCGCAGGTCGTCCTGGCCGGCATGGAGACCCATGTCTGCGTCCTGCAGGCGGGCCTGGTGCTGGCCGCGCGAGGCTGGGGGGTGCATCTGGTCTTCGACGCCAGCGCGGCCCGCGACGAGCGCGACACCGACGCCGCCCGCGCGCGGGCGATCCAAGCCGGGATCGTGCCGGTGAGCGCCGACATGGTGGCGTTCGAATGGCTCCGCCGCGCCGACCACCCCGCCCGTCGCGCCGTCATCGACGCCGTCAAGGCGAAGGCGGATCAGGCGGGGTAGGCGAGCCAGTCGCGCAAAACCGCGGTCGTCGCCACCGGCTGGTCCAGCGACAGCAGGTGACCGGCCTGCTCGACCACCGCGAGCCGCGCCGTCGGCACCGCGTCCGCGAGCGCGCGATGCGCCTCGACCGTCGTGATCGGGTCGTCGCGCCCGGCCAGCACCACGGTCGGGCAGGTGATGGCTGCGGGCACGCCGCGCTGATCCGGCCGGTTCGCGAGCGCCTCGACCTGGCGGGCGTAGCGGGCCGCCCCGACGCCGAGCACCATCGCCCGCCGCGCCGCAACGTCAGCAGCCCGCTCGCGGGCGCGCGGGCCCAAGAGGAACGGCACCACGATCGCGACCTGGCCTTCGAAATCGCCGCCGCGCACGCGCTCGATCGACGCCCGGCGAACGGCCGTGACCGACGGCGGGTCCGGCTCGGCGG
>CAZCVH010000250.1:0-3630 GCA_964502115.1 uncultured Geminicoccaceae bacterium | reverse complement strand
TCCGGGACCAACGCCCGTGGCAAAGCGCTTGACCAGAAACACAGTCACTCAGACGGGCTCGGCGAGGAAGTCGCGCAGCAGTGCCGCGATCGCGTCGGGCTGCTCGACGTGCGGCCAGTGGCCGACCTCGGGCCAGTGTTCGAAGCGGGTGTTCGGAAAGAAGCTGCGCATGGCGTTGCGCCCGGCCTCGTCGACATAGCCGCTGCGCCCACCGGACAGGAGCAGCACCGGCCCGTCATGGACGTCGTCGAGCGGCGGGAAGTCGGTGAGCTCGTCCATGTGCCGAGCGATGCCGTCGAGATCGAGCCGCCAGCGGTAGCCCGCGGCCGTGCTCTCGAGGTTCTGCAGCAGGAACGCGCGCAGGCCGGCGTCGGGCAGCGCGTCGGCGAGCGCCGCCTCGGCATCGGCGCGCGCACCGACGCGAGCCAGGTCGAGCCCCCGCATGGCGTCGATCTCGGTGGTGTGATCGTGGTCGTAGGGCACCGGCGCGATGTCGACGACGGCGAGCCGGCCGACCCGCTCGGGCGCGGTCAGGGCCGCCACCATGGCGGCCTTGCCGCCCATCGAGTGGCCGACGAGGTCGATCCGCGCGAGGTCGAGGCGGTCCATCAGCGCCAGGATGTCGGCGGCCATGGCCTCGTAGGTCACGGTCTCGGCCCAGGGCGAGACGCCGTGGTTGCGGAGATGCACCCCGATGACGCGGCGGCGGTCGGTCAGCCGGCGGCCGACGCGCTGCCAGTTGCGCCCGGAGCCGAACAGGCCGTGGAGCACCATCAGCGCCGCCCCGTCGCCGCCCCAGTCCTCGTGGGCGAGGTCGACGGTCCGCGGCCTCACGCGCCCGGACGCTCCGGCGCGGTCTGACCGAAGAGGATCCGCTTGGCCTCCTCGCTCATGGTGGTCTCGGTGTTGACCTCGCCGGCGCGGGCGTAGGCGCGCTCGGTCGCGGGCCGCGCCGAGATCTCCGCGAACCAGCGCTGGACGTTGGGATAGTCGGCGAGGTCGACACCCTGGCGCTCGTGGGTCACCGTCCAGGGATAGCACGCCATGTCGGCGATGGAGTAGTCGCCGGCGATGAACGCGCGCCCCTCCAGCTGGTTGTCGAGGACGCGGTAGAGCCGCTTGGCCTCGTCGGTGTAGCGCTTGATGGCGTAGTCGATGGTCTCGGGGGCGTAGCCCCGGAAATGGTGGTTCTGGCCGAGCATCGGGCCGAGCCCGCCCATCTGCCAGTAGAGCCACTGCAGCACCTCGAAGCGCGGGCGGGTCGCGCGCGGCAAGAAGCTCGCGGTTTTGTCGGCGAGGTATTCCAGGATGGCGCCCGATTCGAACAGGCTGATCGGCTCACCGCCGTCCGCCGGCGCGCGGTCGACCAGCGCCGGGATGCGATTGTTCGGGGCGATCGCCAGGAACGCGGGCTCGAACTGCTCGCCGCGGCCGATGTTGACCGGGCGGAGAGTGTAGGCGAGCTTCGCTTCCTCCAGAAACATCGTCACCTTGTGACCGTTCGGAGTGGTCCAGTAGTACAGTTCCAACATGAAAAACCTCGCCGTGGCCGTGTCCTTACAGGTGGGACGGCAAACGCGGCGGACAACGACGCGTTGCGGGTCGCCGACCCGCCCGGGAGGACGGGCGATGGAACGAGAGCAGGTCGCGCAAGCCCTCGGCCGCAACGAGATCTTCGACGGGGCGGACGCGGCGACCCTGGCCGAGCTGGCGTCACGCTGCCGCGTGCAGTCCCATCGCGCCGGTAGCACCCTGATCGACCAGCACGACGACGACACCGACCTCTTCGCCATCCTCGAGGGCCGGGTCCGGATCACGCTGCTGTCGGCCAAGGGCCAGGAGGTGAACTTTCGCGACCAGGAGGCCGGCGGCGCCTTCGGGTTGCTCTCCGCTCTGGACGGCCGGCCGCGGTCGGCGAGCGTGGTGGCGCTCACCGACACCCGCGTGGCGGTGATCACCGGCGACGTGCTCCAGCGGACGATGGCGCGCTCGCCCGCGGTCATGGACGCGGTCACGCAACATCTCGCCTTTCTCGTCCGCGAGCTCTCCGAGCGCGTCTTCGAGTTCTCGACGATGGTCGCCCGCCAGCGGGTCCACGCCGAGCTCCTGCGCCTCGCCGAACGCGCCGAGCCGGCGGGCGCGAGCGGGGCGTTGATCCGGCCCGCCCCCACCCACGCCGCCATCGCCACCCGCATCAGCACCCAGCGCGAGACCGTCTCGCGCGAGATGTCGACGCTCACCCGGCTGGGGCTGATCGAGCGGCACCAGGGTGGCCTGCTGGTGCGCGACGTCGGTGCCCTCGAAGCGCTGGTCGAGGCCGCCCACGAGGGCGACGCCTGAACCTCGCGACGCTTGCGCGGCCCGGCCGGCTTTGCGAGTAAGGCGCCATGCGTGCGCTTTCAGGTTTCCTCGCCCGGCTGTTTCTCTTCGTCGGCGCGTCGTGCGTCGTCGCCGAGCTGTGGCTGTTGACGATCGGCGGAGCCGATACGCTGTTCAGCCTCGAGGATCTGTGGACGAGCCTGCACGGCCCGAGCCTCGAAGGTCTGCGCCAGGACGCCAGCGGGCTCGCCGGCGGCGCGCTGTGGACGCCGGTGGGCTGGTTCCTGGCGCTGCCGAGCTGGCTGGTCTTTCTGGCGCTGGGCGGGCTCTTCCTGTTGGGCGGCGGCAGCGGCGGCCGCGAGCGCACCTTCGGCTGACGCGGCGCTGCCGCTTCGCTCAGGAGGTCTCCATCTTCAAGGCCGCCAGGAAGGCCTCCTGGGGGATCTCGATCTTGCCGAACTGACGCATGCGCTTCTTGCCGGCTTTCTGCTTTTCCAAGAGCTTGCGCTTGCGGGTGACGTCGCCGCCGTAGCATTTGGCGAGCACGTCCTTGCGCATCGCCTTGACGGTCTCGCGCGCGATCACCTTGCCGCCGATCGCCGCCTGGATCGCCACCTGGTACTGCTGGCGCGGGATCAGCTCCTGCAGCCGCTCGCACAGGGCGCGGCCGCGGGCCTCCGCCATCGAGCGGTGGACCATCAGCGCCAGGCTGTCGACCCGGTCGCCGTTGATCATGATGTCCATCTTCACCAAATCCGAGCGGTCGAAGCCGACCATATCGTAGTCGAAGCTGGCGTAGCCGCGGCTGATCGACTTCAAACGGTCGTAGAAGTCGTAGACCACCTCGTTGAGCGGCAGCCGATAGACCAGCATGGCGCGCTGGCCGACATAGGTCAGCTCGTCCTGGATGCCGCGCTTCTCGGTGCAGAGCTGCAGCACCGGCCCGAGGAAGTCGTCGGGCACGATGATCGTCGCCTTGATCCAGGGCTCCTCCAGGTAGTCGACCTGGGTCGGGTCCGGAAAGTCCGCGGGGTTGTGCAGCTCCATCATCGAGCCGTCGCGCTTGTAGAGCCGGTAGACGACCGACGGTGCCGTCAGCACCAGGTCGAGGTCGAACTCGCGATCCAGCCGCGCCTGGATGATCTCGAGGTGCAACAGGCCCAAAAAGCCGCAGCGAAAGCCGAAGCCGAGCGCTTGGCTGTTCTCGGGCTCGTAGGCGAAGCTCGAATCGTTGAGCCGCAACTTGCCGAGGGCGTCCCTGAGCGCCGGGTAGTCGGCGCCGTCGGCGGGGAACATGCCGCAGAAGACGAC
>CAZCVH010000249.1:0-3636 GCA_964502115.1 uncultured Geminicoccaceae bacterium | reverse complement strand
GAGATCGTTTCACGTGACTGGAGTTCAGACGTGTGCTCTTCCGATCTCCGCGCCCGCCGCCGCGCCGCGCAATCTGCTGGTCGAGCGGGCGGTGCGCGGCGGCCAGCAGATCTACGCCGCCGGCGGCGACGTCGTCTGCCTCGCTCCGGTCTCCCACGGCGCGGAGATCATCGCCGCCGGCCACGCCCACGTCTACGCCCCGCTACGGGGTCGGGTCTTCGCCGGCTTCGAGGGCGACCGCTGCGCCATGATCTTCTGCGATCGTCTCGAAGCCGAACTCGTCAGCATCGCCGGCGAGCATCTCGTCAGCGACGACTTTCCCGCGAGCGCGCGGGGCAAGCGCGTGCGCATCCGGCTCGCCGGCGACGGGCTGGTCGTGGACGTCATCAACTGACCGCAGGTAAGGAGAACGGTCCTTGGCCAAAATCGTCACGGTCACGTCGGGCAAAGGCGGTGTCGGCAAAACCACCTCGGCCGCCGCCATCGCCACCGGCCTGGCCCAGGCCGGCAAAAAGACCGTGGTCATAGACTTCGACGTGGGCCTGCGCAATCTCGATTTGATGATGGGCTGCGAACGGCGCGTCGTCTTCGACTTCGTCAACGTCATTCAGGACAACATCCGGGTGCAGCAGGCGCTGATCAAGGACAAGCGCCTGAACAACCTGTCGATTCTGCCGGCCTCGCAGACCCGCGACAAGGACGCCCTCGACACGCCGGGCGTCGGCCGGGTGCTCGACGAGCTCCACCCCGACTTCGATTACATCGTCTGCGACAGCCCGGCGGGGATCGAGAAGGGCGCCTTGCTGGCACTCTACTACGCCGACGAGGCCGTCGTCGTCGCCAACCCCGAGGTCTCGTCGGTGCGCGACAGCGACCGCATCATCGGCATTTTGAACAGCCGCTCGAAGCGCGCCGAGGAGAACGCCGATCCGGTGAAGATGCATCTGCTGTTGACCCGCTACGACGCCGATCGGGTCGAGCAGGGCGAGATGTTGCGCACCGAGGACGTTCTCGAGATCCTCGCGATCCCGCTTTTGGGCGTCATCCCGCAGGATCGGGCGGTGCTCGCGGCCTCCAACGTCGGCACGCCGATCGTGCTCGAAGACCGATCGAACGCGGGCCTGGCCTACCGCGACGCGGTCCGCCGGCTCATGGGCGAGGACCTGCCCATGCGCTTCATCGAGCGCAACCGGGGCGGCTGGTTCCAGCGCCTGTTGAGGAGGACGGCTTGAAACTGCTCGATTTCTTTCTCGGCAATCGGCCGCGCAGCGCCGACGCCGCCAAGGACCGCCTGCAGCTGATCGTGGTGCGCGATCGCGCCGCCACCGGCGAAGGGCCGGACTTCCTGCCGATGCTGCAGAAGGATCTGATCGAGGTGGTCCGCAAATACGTCGACATCGGCGACGACAAGGTGAGCGTCGACGTCGACCGCAAGGACAACCTCTCGATGCTCGAGGTCAACATCGAGCTGCCGGGCCGCTACGGCGGCTGAACCGCCGACCTGCGCGCCGCCTCGCGACCGCGGACGGATGCGGGCGAAAAAAATCGTCTCGCTGTCACCGTCGGTTCACGGTTGCTTGCGTCGCTTCGCCTCGGTAGCGCTCTTTCATGTTCGGTTCACGATCGCGCCCGGCCGCCGCGGGTCACCAGCGGTGGGGACGGTGGCGGCGTGAACGACGGTGGTGAGGGCGCAGAGGAGGTCAACATGAACGTCCCCGGCAGTCTCGAGCGAGGCTATCAGCGTTTCCGCGAAGGCCGCTACAGCCGCGAGCGCGCGCTTTACGAGAGCCTCGCCGAGGGCCAGTCCCCCCGCCTCGCCGTCCTCGCCTGCGCCGACAGCCGGGTCGATCCGGCGATGATCTTCGACGCCGCGCCCGGCGAACTCTTCGTGCTCCGCAACGTCGCCAACCTGGTGCCGGACTACGAGGCCGACGGCGGTTTCCACGGCACCTCGGCCGGGCTCGAATACGCCGTCCGGTATCTCGAGGTGGACGGCGTCGTGGTCATGGGGCACGCCGCCTGCGGCGGCGTCGACGCCTGCATCCACCGCCTCACCGCCGGCGCCGCCGCCGGGCCGTTCATCGACCCCTGGGTCGGGCTCGCCGACGACGCCTTCCGCGACGTGTGTGCGCGCGCGCCCGAGCTCGCGGGCGACGCCCTGCAGCACGAGGTCGAGCTCGAATCGATCCGCGCCTCGCTGAGGCGGCTGCGCGCCTTTCCCTTCGTCGCCGAGGCCGTCGCCGCGCGGCGCCTGCGCCTGCACGGCGCCTGGTTCTCGATCGCCTCGGGCGAGATGCTGTGGCTCGACGACGCCACCGGCGACTTCCACGCCGTGACCACGCGCACCCTCGCCAACGGCGTGTCGGCCGCCTGACATCGACGCCGTTCGACGGCGCCGCCGGCGTTCGCCCGGCGAGGCGCCGCGCACCCGGCGTCGTGGGGTCGTCGGGCGCGGCGCGGCCGTGGGCGGCTGCGGCGCGAGCGCCGTAGCCCCCGCCTTACCCCGCGCCCTATCCTGTCGGCTCATCCCCGTCGTCGTCGAATTCACGGTCCGCCGGAGCCCGCGCGTCGCCCTGCGCCTCGAGCTCCGGTGACGCTTCGGCGGCCGGCTCAGGCCGGCCGGCGCCGCCAGCGCTTGTAGGCCACCGGCACGAGCGCCAGGAGCGCGAGACCGATCAGCGGGCCCAGGATCTCGGGACGGAAGATCAACCCGAGATCGGGCCGTCCGCCCGCCTCGAGGACCGCTCCGATGCCGTTGCCGACGGCGACGTAGACGGCGGTGCCGGGCAGGATGCCCAAAAAGGTGGCGATGGCGTAGGTGCGCAGCGGCACGCCGAGGAACGCCGGCACCAGATTGACCAGCCAGAACGGGAACAGCGGCACCAGCCGCAGCACCAGGAGATAGCTCAAGGCGTCCTCGCGGAAGCCGGCCTCCATGCGCGCGACGCGGTCGCCGGCGCGGCGCCTGAGGGGCTCGCCGAGCGCGGTCTTGGCGACCAGGAAGACCAGGCTGGCGCCGACGGTGGCCGCGCTCACCACCACGGCGACGCCGAGCCCCAGCCCGAACAGCAGCCCCGCGCTGAGCGTCAGGATCGTGGCCCCGGGCACCGACAGCGCGACGGCGAGCGCGTAGACCGCGGCGAAGGCGAGCGGCGCCATCACCGGCCGCGCCGCGGCGACCGCCTCCAGCGCCTCGTAGTGGCGGCCGAGTGCGTCGAAGGTGAGATAGCGGTGCAGCCCGCTCGCGAACACGGCGACCGCCACCGCGAGCAGGGCGACGAGCGGCAGGAGGCGGCGCCAGCCGTCGCGGGCGTGCGCGGGAGCGGCGGACGGTTCGTCGATCGTCATCGGTTCTCCCCGTTGGACACGGTGGACACGGTGGGCGGTACGGGCGGTCCGAAGCGGTCGAACCGCTTCGAGCCCGCCTCGTGGATGCGGTGTCGACGCCGGGCGTTTCACCACGCGCCCGAGCGCTGTCCGCTACCGCCCCGATAGCAACATCCGTGCCCCGCCCTGATGGAGAGCGGCGGATCGGGACCCTGTCGCTTACGCGCGCTCGCCTTCGCTTCGGCCGCAATGCGGGTTCGCCCGATCCGGTCTCGTGACCGTTTGCCCGTACGCGTCCTCCGCCCTGCG
>CAZCVH010000248.1:0-3639 GCA_964502115.1 uncultured Geminicoccaceae bacterium | reverse complement strand
TCGCCACCGCCATCGTGCTGTTCGGCTTCGAGAGCGGGGCGGCGCTCGCCACCGTCGTCGGCGTCCTGGTCGAGGTGCCGGTGATGCTGTCGCTGGTGGCGATCGTGAACGCCTCCAAGGGCTGGTACGAGCGCGGTGCGAGCGCCGCGGCGGCGCGCCCGGTACCCGCGGTCGACGCGGAACGCTGACGATGCGGCCCACCGGTGCCGTCGCCGCCTTCGCCGCGCTCGGCCAGGAGCACCGGCTCAAGGTCTTCCGCATGCTGATGGAGGCCGGGCCGTCGGGGATGCGCGCCGGCGAGATCGCCGAGTTTTTGGGGGTGCCCGCCTCCAGCCTCTCGGGCCACCTCGCCACCCTCGAGCGCGCCGGCCTGCTGCACTCCTGGCGGGTCCAGCGCGCGATCTTCTACGCCGTCGACGTCGCCGGCACGCGCGATCTTGTCACATTCCTCACGCAGGATTGCTGCGGCGGTCGGCCGGAGCTCTGCGGCTGGGACGAGCCGGTCGAGGCCGGCTCGGGCGAGGTCGCGACGATCACCGACACGCCGCACCAGGGAGGTCCGCGCCGTGACTGAGCGACCGTTCAACGTCCTCTTCCTGTGCCGAGGGAACTCGGCGCGCAGCATCATGGCCGAAGCGTCGCTCGGCCGCTGGGGGGCGGGCAAGTTCCACGCCTACTCCGCCGGCAGCCGGCCGCGCGGCGAGCTCCACCCGATGACCCGCCGGGTGCTGGAGCGCCTCAAATTCGAGCCCGACCGGTACCGCTCCAAGGACTGGTCGGAGTTCGCCGGCGCGGACGCCCCGCCCCTCGATTTCGTCTTCACCGTCTGCGATCAGACCCGAAACGAGCCCTGTCCGGTCTGGCCCGGCCAGCCGATGACGGCGCATTGGGGGATCGAGGATCCGGTGGACTTCGAGGGCGACGACGAGCACACCTACAACTACTTTCTGCGCGTCTATACCTATCTCGACAAGCGCATCCAGATCTTCTGCGCGCTGCCCTTCGCCTCGCTCTCCAAGCTGTCCTTGCAGAACCGCCTCGACGAGATCGGCCGGGTGCGCGACGACACTCCGGCCGACGACACCCCGGAAGAGGCGCCCCGGCGATGAGCCTGCGCGTCGGCATCAACGGCTTCGGCCGCATCGGCCGCCTCGCCTGTCGGGCCGCGTTTTGCGGCCTCGCGCGCGGGCGCACGAGCCTCGAGCTCGTCCACGTCAACGAGGTCACGGGCGGGCCGGAGACGGCGGCGCATCTCCTCGAGTTCGACAGCGTCCACGGCCGCTGGGACGGCGACATCGCCCCCGCCGACGGGGGCTTGCGGGTCGGCGAGCGCCGGCTCGGCTTCAGCGCGCACGAGAGCCCCGCCGAGATCCCGTGGGGTGAGCTCGGCGTCGACGTCGTCATCGAGAGCTCGGGCAAGTTCACCAGGTGGGCGCAGGTCGCCGCGCACCTGGAGGCGGGGGCCGAGGCCGTGGTGGTCGCCGCCCCGGTCAAGGACGGGGCGCTCAACGTCGTCATGGGCATCAACGACCACCGCTACGACGCGGCCGAACACCCGATCGTCACCGCCACGTCGTGCACGACCAACTGCCTCGCCCCGGTCGTCAAGCCGATCCACGAGCGGCTCGGCATCCGCCACGGGCTGATCACCACGATCCACGACGTCACCAACACCCAGGTCATCGTCGACGCGCCCAAGAGCGATCTGCGCCGGGCGCGCTCGGCGCTCACCTCGCTGGTGCCGACGACCACCGGCTCGGCCACCGCCATCGCCCTGATCTATCCCGAGCTCGAGGGCAAGCTGAACGGCCACGCCGTGCGCGTGCCGCTGTTGAACGCCAGCCTCACCGACTGCGTCTTCGAGGTCGAGCGGCGGACGAGCGCCGAGGAGGTCAACGCCATCCTCGAGGAGGCCGCGGCGACGCCCGAGCTCGCCGGCATCCTCGGCGTCGAGCGCCGCCCCCTGGTCTCGGTCGACTACAAGAGCGACACCCGCTCCGCGATCGTCGACGCCCTCTCCACGATGGTGGTCGACGGCACCTCGGTGAAGGTCTTCGCCTGGTACGACAACGAGATGGGCTACGCCTGCCGGCTCGTCGAGCTCACCGCCAAGGTCGCCGCCGCCGTCGAGGCGCGGCGATGAACCTCAAGGCCTACGGCATCGTCACCGGCGCCTATTGGGGCCAGACGATCACCGACGGTGCGCTGCACATGCTGGTGCTGCTGCACTTCTACACCCTCGGCTTCACGCCCTTCCAGATCGCCTTTCTGTTCGTGCTCTACGAGCTGATGGGGGTGATCACCAACCTCTTGGGTGGCTGGATCGCCGCCCGCTTCGGGCTCACCACCACGCTCTACGCCGGTCTCGTCACCCAGATCGCCGCGCTTTTGGCGCTCGCCGCCCTCGACCCCGCCTGGCCGCTCGTCTGGTCGGTCGCCTACGCCACCGCGATCCAGGGCCTCGCCGGGGTGGCGAAGGACCTCACCAAGATGAGCTCGAAGAGTGCGATCAAGCTGGTCGTGCCGGAGGGCGAAAAGGGCGGGCTCTTCAAGTGGGTCGCGATCCTCACCGGCTCGAAGAACGCGATGAAGGGGGCGGGGTTCTTCGTCGGCGGCCTGCTCTTGGCCACCCTCGGCTTCGCCGGCGGGCTCTTCCTTCTGGCCGCGTGCCTCGCCGTGATCCTCGCCCTCACCGTCGCCACGCTGCCGCGCGGCATGGGCCGCGCCAAGCAGAAGACCCCGCTCACCCGCATCCTCGCCAAGGCGCCGGCGATCAACAAGCTGTCGGTGGCCCGGGTCTTTCTCTTCGGGGCGCGCGACATCTGGTTCGTCGTCGGCGTACCGATCTTCCTCTACGAGGTCGCGGGCTGGACCTTCCTCGAGGTCTCGACCTTCCTGGCGCTCTGGGTCGTCGGCTACGGCGCCGTGCAGGCCGGCGCCCCTCGCCTCATCGAGCGCTCCACCGACGGCCTCGCCTCGGAGGTCAAGGCCGCCCGCGGCTGGGCGCTGGGGCTCGCCGCGACGCCGGCGCTGGTGGCCTTGGGCCTCGCCGCCATCCTGCCCTTGGAGCTCTTGACCACCCACGGCGCCGAGGCCGCGGGCGAGTGGGGAGCGATCGGCCCCGGTGCGGTCGTCGTCGCCGGGCTCGGCCTCTTCGGTGCCGTCTTCGCCGTCAACTCCTCGCTGCACTCCTATCTGATCCTGGCCTACTCCAAGGCCGAGGACGTCACGATGGACGTCGGCTTCTACTACATGGCCAACGCCGCCGGCCGCCTGGTGGGGTGCCTCTTGTCGGGCTGGAGCTATCAGGTCCTGGGCGTCATCGGCTGCCTCGGCCTCTCCACGGTTTTCCTCGTGGCGAGCTGGGCCGCCGCCCTCACCCTCCCGACGGGCGCACCACGGGCGGAACCGGCGCGCGCGTGAGCCTCGGGGCGTGATCCAGTGTCGGTTGTGGATCCCGTCGAGCCGTAGGCTGAACGCGTTTGTGTCTAGGTTGGTCAACGCTCGGCATCGGGCTTGATCAAGCGACCATCCTCTTCAGGTAAAAATAGCGCGGGCGATGCCGACGCTATTCGTGCTGGGAACATTCGGCTCGTGCGGAAGAGCCACGGTCGCATCGCGAACACCGTCGTTCCATCG
>CAZCVH010000247.1:0-3662 GCA_964502115.1 uncultured Geminicoccaceae bacterium | reverse complement strand
AGACGGCGGGAAGCGGCCGTTGGCGTCTTGCTGGTATCTGTAGAGCGACACCGGCTTGAGGGTTTGCGACCGAGTTATTGCGAAAGCGCCATGATCGGGGCTGCGGCTTCACGGTCGTCGTGAGTTTTCGATGATGTCGGTGGGCGTCAAGACGGTGTCGCCCCAACGTAAAACCGGCTCGCGCCGAAGCGCTACAGCCTCGGTGTTGAAACGGGACCGGTGTGGCCGGGGGCCCGCAGGGGGTGGGGATTTGAGCTGATGGGCCGGACCGGGACGATGCAGGGGTATTCGGTCTGGTCGCTCGTGCGCGAGGGCGTGCGGGGTCACCGCGGGTGGCGGCCGGCCTGGCGCGACGCCGTGCCGAAGGCGGCTTACGACGCCGTGGTCATCGGCGGCGGCGGCCACGGCCTCGCCACCGCCTACTACCTCGCCCGTGCGCACGGCATGACCAACGTCGCGGTGCTGGAGAAGGGCTGGCTCGGCGGCGGCAACGCCGCGCGCAACACCACGATCGTGCGCTCGAACTACCTCAACGACGCGAGTGCGGCGATCTACGACCACGCCATGCAACTGTGGAAGGGGCTCGGGCGCGAGCTCGACTTCAACATCATGATGAGCCATCGCGGCGTGCTCAATCTCGCCCACGACGACGGCGAGATGCGCCAGCTCAAGCGCCGCGTCGAGGCCAACCGCCTCAACGGCGTCGACGCCGAATGGCTCGACGCCAAAGAGGTGAAGGCGTTCTGCCCGCCGCTCCACATCGGCCGCGACGTCCGCTACCCCGTCATCGGCGCGACGCTGCAGCGCTCGGGCGGGGTCAACCGCCACGACGCCGTGGTCTGGGGCTACGCCCGCGCCGCCGACGCGCTGGGCGTCGACCTCGTCCAGCACTGCGAGGTGACCGGCATCGACGTCCGCGGCGGCACCGTCCAGGGCGTGCGCACCACGCGCGGCGACATCAAGACCTCGAAGGTGGCGAGCGTCGTGGCCGGCCACACCTCGGTGATCGCCGACATGGTGGGCCTGCGCCTGCCGATCGAGAGCCACCCCTTGCAGGCGCTGGTCTCCGAGCCGGTCAAGCCGATCATGCCGTGCGTCGTCATGTCGAACGCGGTGCACGCCTATTGCAGCCAGTCCGACAAGGGCGAGCTCGTCATCGGCGCCGGCATCGATCCGCACATCTCCTACACCCAGCGCGGCGGCTTTGCCGTCCTCGAGGACGAGATCGCCGCGTTGCTGGAGCTGTTCCCGATCTTCTCGCGGATGAAGCTGATGCGGCACTGGGCCGGCACCGTCGACGTCTGCCCGGACGCCAGCCCGATCATCTCCAAGACGCCGGTGAAGGGCTTCTACGTCAACGGCGGCTGGGGCACCGGCGGCTGGAAGGCGACGCCGGGCTCCGGCGACGTCTTCGCCGATCTGGTCGCCAACGACGAGCCGAACGCCATCGCCGAGCCGTACGCGCTCGAGCGCTTCGCCACCGGCAAGCTGGTGGCCGAGCACGGCGCCGCCGCCGTCGCCCACTGAGGTCCACCGAGGCCCACCGAGGGAGGGTTGATCCATGCTCCTCGTCCCCTGCCCGAACTGCGGCGAGCGCGACCAGAGCGAGTTCCACTACGGCGGCGAGGCCCACCGCCGCCGGCCCACCGCGCCCGAGACGCTGAGCGACGAGCAGTGGGCCGACCACGTCTTCATGCGCACCAACACCAAAGGCGTCTTCGCCGAGCGCTGGTGCCACAGCGCCGGCTGCCGCAAATGGTTCAACGCTTTGCGCGACACCGGCACGGACGCGTTCCTCGCCGTCTACCGCATCGGCGAGGAGCCGCCGACGCTCGGCGAGCTCGAGGTCGAAGAGGCTCCGGCCGACGAGGCCCTCGCATGACCGCGCAAGCCTATCGCCTCGCCGAAGGCGGCCGCATCGACCGCAGCACCTGCGTCACCTTCCGCTTCGACGGCCGCGACTACGCCGGCTACCGCGGCGACACGCTGGCCTCGGCGCTGTTGGCCAACGGCGTGCGCACCGTCGCGCGCAGCTTCAAGTACCACCGCCCGCGCGGCGTCCTCACCGCCGGCAGCGAGGAGCCGACGGCACTGGTGCAGGCGGGCGCCGACCCGGCGACGACGGTGCCCAACGTCCGCGCCACCGAGCTCGAGCTCTACGACGGCCTGGAGGCCACGCCGCAGAACTGCTGGCCGTCGCTCGGCCGCGACGTCGGCGTCGTCAACGACGCGCTCGCGCGCTTTTTGCCCGCCGGCTTCTACTACAAGACCTTCATGGGGCCGCCTTTGGGGTGGATGCGCTTCGAGGGCGCCATCCGCGCCGCCGCCGGCATGGGCAAGAGCCCGACCGCGCCCGACCCCGACCGCTACGAGCACGTCAACCGCCACTGCGAGGTGCTCGTGATCGGCGGCGGGGCGGCAGGGCTCGTCGCGGCGCGGGAGGCGGCGCGGGCGGGCGCCCGCGTCATCCTCGCCGAGGAGACCGCCGCGCTCGGCGGCGGCCTGCTCGCCGGCGCCCCCGGCGCGGTCACGATCGACGGCCGGCCCGGCTGGGCCTGGCTCGCCGAGATGGAGGCCGAGCTGCGGGCGCTGCCCGAGGTCACGCTGCTGACCCGCACCACCGGCACCGGCTGGTACGACCGCAACTGGGTGACGCTCGCCGAGGCCCTGCAGGACCACCTGCCGCCCGCCGCGCGCGATCCGCGCCGGCCGCGCCAGCGCTTGTGGCGGGTGCGCGCCAAGTCGGTCGTGCTCGCGACCGGCGCGATCGAGCGGCCGCTGCTCTTCGACGCCAACGACCGCCCGGGCGTGATGCTCGCCGGGGCCGTGCGCGCCTACCTCCACCGCTTCGGCGTCGCGCCCGGCCGCCGCGCCGTCGTCGCCACCAACAACAGCGACGCTTGGCGCACCGCCTTCGACCTCCACGGCGCCGGCGTCGAGGTCGCCGCGATCGTCGACAGCCGCCGCGACCCCGACGAGCGCCTGATCGCGCGGGCGCGGGCGCTGGGTCTGCCGGTGCGCACCGATGCCGTGGTGCTCGGCGCCAAGGGCCGCGCGCAGGTGCGCGGGGCGACGGTGGCGCGGACGGGCGGGGGCGAGCGCGACGAGGTGGCCTGCGACCTGCTCGTCGTCTCCGGCGGCTGGGCGCCGAACCTGGCGCTCTACGCCCAGTCCAAGGGTGCCATCGCCTGGGACGACGATCTCCAGGCGTTCCGCCCGCAGCCCAACGGTGCCGCCGCCCGCTTCGCCGGTGGCGCCGCCGGCGCCTTCGACCTGGCGACGAGCCTGCGCGCGGCGGCGGTGGTCGGCGCCGAGGCGGCGGGCATCGCACCGCTCGAGGACATGAACAAGAGCCGCAAGCTCGTCTTTCCCACGACGCGTGACGATGTGGAGCTGCTGGTCATGCGCGGCGTCGACGTGCCCGTGTACGTCCGCTACGGCGCCGCGGAACTCGGCGTCGTCGGCAAGGACATGCTCCTGGAGCACGGCGCCGACGGCGTCTACGAGCCCCTCGACCTGCAGATCGCCCCCTGCCGGCTCATGACGGCCGCCCCCGTCGGCTTCACGCGGCCCGGCCGTCGCCTGCGCGTCGCGACCAAGTTCGTGAACGTCGCGCGCGATTACTTCGCGCGCGAGGGCGTGCAGGTCGAGCTGATTAAACT
>CAZCVH010000246.1:0-3668 GCA_964502115.1 uncultured Geminicoccaceae bacterium | reverse complement strand
ACTGGGATGCGCCCTAACCCAGCCTATTGCAGCGCACAACAACATGTTGCGCCGCACCAACAGGTGAACGAGACGGCAGCCGATGGCCGCGACCCGCCGATCTTCGACCTCCGGGCGAGGGGGCGCGTCAGCGCGCGGCGGTGTCCACCGCCGCGCCGCTCTCGTACCAGCGCCCCAGGAGCGCGCGCTCGGTGGGCGTGATCCCGGTCAGGTTGCCGAGCGGCATGGCGTCGGTGACGACACTTTGGGTGTAGATCGCCCGCGCGTGGCGGCGGATGTCGGCGGCGGTTTCCAGCTCGACGCCCGCCGGCGCCTCGACGAAGCCCTCGAAGCTCGGCTCGGCGGCGTGGCAGCTGGCGCAGCGGGCATCGATCACCGCCCGGACCTCGGCGAAGCGCACCTCGCCGGCGGTGGCGTCGGGTGCGGTTGCGCGCGGCTGGCTCACGAACGCCAGCGCCACCAGCGCCGCCACCGCCGCCGGCGGGATCCACACCGCCGCCCGCGCCCGGCCGGCGTCGTGCAGGTTGAACCAGTGCCGCACGAACGCGCCGATCGCCACCAACGCGGTCAGGATCGCCCAGCTCCAGCCGTGCCCGTAGGTCATCGGGTAGTGGTTGGAGAGCATGATGAACACGACCGGCAGGGTGACGTAGTTGTTGTGCACCGAGCGCTGCTTGGCCTTGGCGCCCAGCGCCGGATCGGGCCGCTCGCCCTTGGCCGTCGCCGCCACCAGCGCGCGCTGCGCCGGGACGATCACCATCGCGACGTTGGCCGCCATCAGCGTGCCCAGCATGGCGCCGACGTGGAGGTAGGCGGCGCGGCCGGTGAAGAGCTGGCCGAGCCCCCAGCCCAGCGCCGCGACGAGGACGAGGCCGGCACCGGTCGCGACCCGGCCGTCGTCCAGCCAACCGGCACGGCAGGCGCGGTCGTAGGCCAGCCAGCCGAGGACCAGCACCGCGACGCCGGCGCCGACGCCGCTCCAGGGCGACAGCACCGCGCCGGCCGGGACCAGATAGGTCGGCGCCTGCAGGTAATAGAGCGCGAAGAGCAAGAGCGCGCCGGTGATCCAGGTGAGATAGGCGTCCCACTTGAACCAGTGCAGCCGGCGCAGCACCGCCGCCGGCACCATGCGGTATTTCTGCATGCGGTAGAAGCCGCCGGAGTGCACCAGCCAGCTCTCGCCGCCGACCTCGCGCGCGGCGTCGTCGCCGGGCTCGTCCAGGCCGGCGTCGAGCCACATGAAGAAGAACGAGGTGCCGATCCACGCGATGCCGAAGATCACGTGCGCCCAGCGCAGGACGAGCTCCGACCAGTCGATCCAATAGGCGTCCATCGGCGTTCCCCCGCGCTCCGCCCCCGCGCGCCTAGCAACACGCGTGCCGGCCCACAAGGCGCGCGGCGTCGCGGGCGGGCGACGCGACGCGGTCGACATTCGCGGCAATGGACGCTTCGGCGATAGGGGCTTAGTCCCGACGGTCGAGCGAGAGGTCCCGCCTTGTCCGTCTTCGGTCCGCGTATTCTCACCCGCACGCTTTCGGCCACGGCGCGTCCCGATCGCTACGGCAATCGTTGGCAATACCACCCGCGTAGCGACCACCACTCCAAGGTCGCCTGCTGCGCGATCGCCTTCGATCTCCTGCGGCACTGCCCGCTTTTACGCCGTCACGTCGAACGGGGCGCGGTCGCTTTCGGCATCAATCACGAGATGCGGGATTTCGTGCACAATCGAAAGAAGAATCTGGATCTCGTCTTGTGCACACCGGCGGGCGACTTCGCCGCGCGAAACCGCAAGGATCTGCAAGCGCTCGTCGACGAGTACGCGATCGTGCTCTCCGACGACGAGCGCCGAGAACTCGACGCCTTGCCGGGGCTTCACCGATCTTCCGTCGGTTCGGTTCTGCTCGCGCTGGAAGCCAAGGCGTGCATGACCGCACACCAGCGGGCACTCCCGCGCCTCTACGACGAGCTGAACTCGTCGCACGCCACGGTGCACGCCGCGAGCGGCCACGCCATCGCCGCCGGCTTCGCCATGGTCAACGTCGCCACGGCCTACCTCAGCCCCGATCTCAACAAGGCCAATCGCGCCGTCGCGCCGGAGTGGTCACGTCACCGGCAGCCCCGCGACGCCGAATTGGCCGTCGACAAGCTCCGCCAATTGCCGAAGCGGACGAAGGTCGACGACGAAGGCTACGACGCGCTCGCGATCACGGTCGTCTCCTGCCGAAACGACGGCTCACCGGTCGACCTCGTCGACGAACCACCCGCTCCGACGAGCCGCGACATCGACGATTACGCCGCGATGATCGAGCGTGCCGCCAACTTGTACGCAACGCGGTTCAAGGATCTGGCGTAGGCGCCCCTCGGCAACCGTCGCCTCGCACTCCCACACCACCACCACCTTGAAGCCACGCTTGCGTAGTTCGCGGATCGCCGCCGCGTCGCGCTTGCGGTTGGCGGCGAATTTCGCCTCCCAGAAGGCGCGGTTGTGCTTGGGCACCGTGGCGCGTTTGCAGCCACGGTGCCGGTGCCAGTAGCAGCCGTGCACGAAGATCGCCCAGCGGCGGCGCTTGTTGGCGAAGTCGGGCGAGCCCGGCAGCGTCTTCACGTTCTTGCGATAGGCGAGGCCGAGCGATCGCAGCGCCGCGGCCACCGCCCGTTCCGGCGCGGTGTCGCGGCGACGGACCCGGCGCATCAGCGCCGAGCGGGCCTCGTCCTGCGCCGGCGGCCGCATCAGGCCGCCGCCGGAAAGCGCAATCGATACCGGCCGGTGCGCTCCCGTTCCCGCATCGCGTCGATGTGAGCCCGCAGCCGCTCGCGAAAGCCCTCCGGGAAGCGCAGCGAGCTGCGCAGCGTGCGGTCGTGGAACCCCTGGGTGGCGCGCACCGACAAGAGCTTGGGCTCGTAGCGCAGGAACTCGGTGAGCGCCGGACGCGCCCGCCACGTCGGACAATCACCGATCTCGACCGCATGGCCGCGATCGCCGTCGAAGCGGGCGGCCCGTGGCCAAGCTTTGCGGGTCGGGAACGCCCGGTCGCGGGCGCGATCGTGCGCGCCGGGTTCGGCCAGGCGACGCCCGAGCCAGCTCGCCACCGGCACCGACACCGCGTTGCCGACCAGCGACCATCGCAACGAGGCGCGCGCCACCTCGGCCGCCGGCTCGGTCCAGCCGGCCTCGAAGCCCTGCAGCCGCTCGGCGTCCTCGATCGCGGGCGTCACCACCGAACCGTCCGGCATCATGATCGCCGGCGGCGAGGGGATGCCGACGGTGGAGCCGTTCTTGAGCGTCGGGATCGCGTCCGGCGCCCAGCCGAGGCCGCGAATACCCTCGGTCCAGTAGAAGCCGTGCGCGCGGGCGGTGAGATCGGTCGCCGGCACCTGCGGCTCGGCCGCGTCGGCGAAGAGCACGTCCGCCGGATCGACGTCCGTGGTGGTGGCCACGAACAGCACCCGCTCGCGCCGCTGCGGCAGAAAGGCGAGCGTGTTCACGACCCGATAGGCCCAGCGATACCCGCGCACCTCGAAGGCGTCGACGAGCCGCCGCATCGCGCGCCCCTGCTGCAGCTGCAGCATGAAGGAGACGTTCTCCAGGACGACCCACGGCACCGGCCGGTCGTCGAGCAGCCGGAACACCTGCGAGACCAGGCTGGAGCGGTCGCCGTCGATGCCGG
>CAZCVH010000245.1:0-3678 GCA_964502115.1 uncultured Geminicoccaceae bacterium | reverse complement strand
GCGCGACGTCGCCGCCGGGCGTTACCGGCCCAGCACCTCGACGATCGCGTCGCGGGTCACCTCGACGATGCGGTCGGCCTCCGCGCGGCCGAGGCACAACGGCGGTGCGAGGCCGACGATGTCGCCCTCGGGCATGGCGCGCGCGATGACGCCGCGCCGCCGCATCGCGGCGACCACCGCCGCACCGATCTTGCGGGCGGGATCGAACAGCCGCCGCTCGGCGGGGTCGGCGGCGAGCTCGACCGCCGCCAGCAACCCCTCGCCGCGGACCTCGCCGACCTCGGGGTGGTCGCCCACGGCCTCGGCCAGCGCGGCGTTGAGGTAGCGGCCGACCGCCTCGGCGTTGGCGACGAGCTCGAGCCGGTCGATCAGCTCCAGATTGGCGACCGCCGCGGCGGCGCAGAGCGGGTGGGCCGAATAGGTCCAGCCGTGGCCGATCGGACCCATCCGGTCGGTGCCCTCGGCCAGCGTCGCCCACACCCGCTCGGTCATGATCGAGCCGGAGATCGGGGCGTAGGCCGAGCTCAGGCCCTTGGCGATGGTCACCAGATCGGGGCGCATGCCGTAGCGCGGGCTGGCGAACATCGTGCCCAGCCGGCCGAAGCCGGTGACCACCTCGTCGGCGATCAACAGCACGTCGTACTTGTCCAGCACCGCCTGGATCTTGGGCCAGTAGCCCGCCGGCGGCGGGACGATGCCGCCGGTGCCGAGCACCGGCTCGCCGATGAAGGCGCCGACCGTCTCGGGGCCGAGCTCCAGGATCAGCGCCTCCAGCCGTTCGGCGCACCAGCTCGAGAACGCCTCCTCGCTCATCGTGGCGTCCGGGCGGCGGAAGTAGTACGGCGCCTCGGTGTGCACGACGCGCCCGAGCGGCAGATCGAAGGCCTCGTGGAAGAGCTCGAGCCCGGTCAGCGAGCCGCTCATCAACCCCGAGCCGTGATAGCCCCGCCAACGCGAGATCACCGTCTTCTTGTCGTGCAGGCCGCGGACGTTGTTGTAGTACCAGACCAGCTTGAGATTGGTCTCGTTGGCGTCGGAACCCGACAGCCCGAAATAGACGTGATCGAGCCCGGCGGGGGCGCGCTCGGCGATCATGTGGGCGAGGTTGATCGACGCCTCGGTGCCGTGGCCGACATAGGCGTGGTAGTAGGCGAGCGCGCGGGCCTGGGTGGCGATGGCGTCGGCGATCTCCTCGCGGCCGTAGCCGACATTCACGCAGTAGAGCCCGGCGAACGCGTCCAAAAGGCGGTTGCCGTCGCGATCGACGACGTGGACGCCGTCGCCGCCGGTCATGATCCGGCTCGGCGCTTCGCCGCGCTCGAACGCCCCCCACGCCGTCGACGGGTGGGCGAAGGCGGCGCGGTCGCGGGCGGCGAGCTGGTCGTTGGTGAGCATGCGCGAACTCCGGTTCGTGTCGAAGACGACGCCGCGCGGCGTCGGCTGGTGAAGCGGCGGGTCGGCGGGTCGGTGGAGCGGCGGCGACGGCAGGTCGGCGGCGACGGCGCGCGCCCCGCCCACCGCCTCAGCCCGCCACCACGAGGTCGCCGACGCGCACCGGCTCGCCGGCCGCCACGGCGGCGAACTGGTCCATGTCGACGTTGCGGCCGCTGACGACCATCGCCGTCGGACCGTCGAGGCGGAGCTTGTCGGCGAGCACGGCCGCCGGACCCACCGCGCAGCCGCCCTCGCAGACGATGCGGTCGTCGCGGAACAGCGCGCGCATGCCGCGGTAGATCTCGGCCTCGTCGAGGAGGATGACGTCGTCGAGCAGACGGCGGCAGAGCTCGAAGGTCCAGCGGTTGGCGCGCCCGATACCGCCGCCGAGCGAGTCCGCGAGCGAGGCCACCTCCTCGACCTCGACCGGGCGGCCGGCCTTGAGGCTCGCCGCCATCGCCGCGCCGCGCTCCATCGAGACGCCGACGACGCGCACGCCGGGATGGATCGCCTTGGCCGCGAGCGCGATGCCGCCCACCAGCCCGCCGCCCGAAAGCGGCACCACGATCGTCTCCAGATCGGGGCGGTCCTCGAACAGCTCGATGCCGATCGTGCCCTGCCCGGCGATGACGTGGCCGTGGTCGAAGGGCGGGATCTCGACCATGCCCTCCTCTTCGACCAGGCGGTCGACCTCGAGCTGGGCCTCGTCCTGGCAGGTGCCGACGCGGCGAACCTCGGCGCCGAGCGCCTCGACCGCCTCGACCTTCACCGAGGGCACCAGCGCGGACAGGCAGACGACCGCGCGCACGGCCGCGGCACCGGCGGCGTAGGCGACGGCGCGGCCGTGGTTGCCGGTGGAGCCGCAGACGACGCCGCGCGCGCGGGCGGCGGCGTCGAGCGCGGCGATGGCGTTGGCGGCGCCGCGCAGCTTGAACGCCCCGGTCGGCTGCACCGTCTCCAGCTTCAACAACACCTCGGCGCCGGCGCGGGCGGCGAGGCTCGGCGACGGCACCAACGGGCTGCGCGTCGCCACCCCGGCGATGCGGCGGCGGGCGGCGTAGACGTCTCGAACGGACGGCGCGTCGGCCACGGCCAGAGCCCCGCAGATGTATCTCACACCGCCTCGATGCTACGCCGGCACGGCCGCGAAGGGTAGATGATCCGGCGCCCCGCCCCGAAACTCGTCGCGGTGCCGTCGGCGTGGAGATACATCTTCGACTTGTCGGCGGCGGTGCGGCGTCCGTAGATGGCGCGGCGCCCGTCACGCTCGGAGGTCCGATGCCCGGCGACATCGAACTGCCGTTCCGCCCCGAGGAGTACGGCCGGCGCCTGGAGAAGGTGCGCCACGCCATGGCGACGCGCGGCCTCGACGTACTGGTGGTGAGCGACCCCTCCAACATGGCCTGGCTCACCGGCTACGACGGCTGGTCGTTCTACGTCCACCAGGCCGTCGTCGTCTTTCTCGACGCCGATCCCCTCTGGTGGGGGCGCGGCCAGGACGCCGCCGGTGCCCGCCGCACGGTCTGGATGGGCGAGGATCGCATCCGCGCCTACGCGGACGCCTACGTCCAATCCACCGAGCGCCACCCGATGCGGCATCTGGCGGGCGAGCTCGCCGACGACCACCGCGAGCGCGCCCGCATCGGCGTCGAGCTCGACAACTACTGGTACTCGGCCGCCGCCGACCGGACGCTCAGGGCCGCGCTGCCGGAGGCGGCGTTTCACGACGCCACCGCGCTGGTGAACTGGCAGCGCGCGGTCAAATCCGAGCAGGAGCTGGTCTACATGCGCCGGGCCGCGCGCATCGTCGAGCGCATGCACGCCGTCATCCGCGCCGAGATGCGCCCGGGCCTGCGCAAATGCGACCTCGTCGCCAAGATCACCGCCGCCGGGATCGAAGGCGCCGACGGCCACGGCGGCGACTACCCGGCGATCGTGCCGCTCTTGCCGACCGGCCGCGACGCCGCGGCGCCGCATCTCACCTGGGACGACAAGCCGTTCGAGCCGGGTGCGGCGACCTTCTTCGAGATCGCCGGCTGCCACCGCCGCTACCACGTTCCTTTATGCCGCACGGTCCATCTCGGCCCGCCGCCGCCGGGCGTGCGCGCCGCCGAACGCGCGCTCCTCGACGGGCTCGAGGCCGGGCTCGACGCCGCCCGCGCCGGCAGCCGGGCGTGCGACGTGGCGAACGCGCTGCACGCCACCCTCGCCCGGGCCGGCATCCACCGCGACGCCCGCTGCGGC
>CAZCVH010000244.1:0-3682 GCA_964502115.1 uncultured Geminicoccaceae bacterium | reverse complement strand
CATCACCGCGGCCAGGTCCGCGTCGCGGTGACCGGCCTCGGTGCCACCGCGTCGCCCCTGGTCTGATCGATTTCCGGCGCGAGCGCGACGCGGCCGTCGCGACGGATCAGCCCCGCCGGCGGTAGACCAGCCCGAGGCCGAGCAGCGCTGCGCCGACGGCGGTGACACCGGCCGGCAACGGCGCCGCCATCGTTGCCTCGGCGAGGCCGCGCACGTCGCGCGGGACCTGCACGGGCTCGACCGCGCCGGCCGGCGCGAAGACGCCGCCGCCGGCGCGCGCGTCGCTCGGGGGCTCCGCCACCACGGCGCCGAGCGCGGGCGTGACGGCGAGCATCAGCGCGACGGCGGCGAGGGCGGTGCGAGTGCTCATGGTTGATATTCCCAGATCTCCTACTACCGCAAGATGACAGATTTTCCGGGATGCGGCCAGCATGGGATGACGGTGTCGAAACCGCGCAAGCTTTACTGCATCACATAACGGTTACGTGGCGATTGCGGCGACCGCTCGCAAGCTGTGGCGACTCGACCCGCGCGCCGCGGTCCTCGCTCGCCAGCGTTCCGACCCGCGCCGGCTCACCGGGCGGCGGTGAGGCGGTCGAGCGGCCCAGTCGTCCCCTGGACACGGGTCGACAGGTGCCTTCACGCGTTCATCCCCGAGCGGAACGCCCAACCCGCCATTCGGCGCTCGAGGACGGCGAAGATGGCGTACATGCCGATACCCAGGACGGCGAGCGCGACCAACCCGCCGAAGACCAGCGGCACCTCGAAATTCGCCTGCGCCGACAGCAGGAGATGGCCGACGCCGGCGTTCGCCGCCACCGTCTCCGACACCACCGAGCCGACGAAGGCGAGGGTGATCGCCACCTTCAAGGCGCCGAAAAAATAGGGGAGCGAGTGCGGGATGCCGACCTTCAGCATGATGTCGAGCTTTTTGGCGCCCAGCGCCCGCAACACGTCCTCGAGTTCCGGCTCGAGGGTGGCGAGACCGGTGGCGACGTTCACGACGATGGGGAAGAACGAGATCAAAAAGGCGGTGAGTATCGCCGGGATCTCGCCGATGCCGAACCACAGCACCAGGATCGGTACGACCGCCACCTTGGGGACGGCGTTGAAGCCCACCATGACCGGATAGATCCCGGCATAGATCGTCCGGCTCCAGCCGATGGCGATGCCGAGCACCAGCCCGAACCCGACGGCGAGCGCGAAGCCGGCGACGGTGGTCCAAAGCGTGACCAGCGAGTTCTTCCAGAGCGCCTCGCGGAACACCCACATCTCGGAGAACACCAGCGTCGGCGGCGGCAGGACGTAGGAGGGAATGGCGAAGAGCCGGCACGCGGCTTCCCACACCACGAACAGGCCGAGGGTGACCAACCAGGGCGCGAGCGTCTCCCACGGCACACCGCGCCGCATCAGCCCCGTACCCCGGCGACCTGGTGGCGCAGCTGGCGGACGACCTCGACGAAGGCGGGCGCGTAGCAGACCTCGAGATCGCGCGGTCGCGGCAGATCGACGACGTGGCGGTGGAGGAAGCGGCCGGGCCGCGCGCTCATGACGTGGATCGTGTCGGCGAGGAACACCGCCTCGCGCAGATCGTGGGTCACCAGGATGACGGTGAAGCGCTGCTCCTGCCAGAGATCGCGCAGCACGCACCAGAGCTCCTCGCGGGTGAAGGCGTCGAGGGCGGCGAAGGGCTCGTCCAGCATCAACAGTTTGGGCTCGTGGATGAGCGCGCGGCAGAGCGAGACCCGCTGCTGCATCCCGCCCGAGAGCTCCCAGGGGTACTTGGCGCCGAAGCCACCGAGCCCGACGGTCTCCAAAAGCCGTTCGGCCTTGTCGATGTAGGCCTTCTTCTCGCGGCGCAGCTTGGAGCGGTGCGGCTCGACGATCTCGAGCGGCAACAGGAGGTTTCGGGTCACCGTGCGCCAGGGCAGGAGCGTGGCGTTTTGAAACGCCATGCCGACGAACTTGAGCGGACCCGCGACCTCGCGGCCGTCGACGAAGACGTTGCCGCGGGTGGGCGGGCGCAGGCCCGTGACCAGCCGCATCAGCGTCGACTTGCCGCAGCCCGAGGGGCCGACGACGGCGGTGAACTCGCCGGCCTCGACGGCGAGGTCGGCGTCCTCGAGCGCCGCCACCTCGCCGTCGCGGGTCGGGTAGGAGAGCGCGGTCTTCTCCAGCCGCACGAACGCCATCAGTCGATCTGCCGCTCGTCCGCCGGCGGCAGATAGGCGTCGGTGAAGATGGCCTCGGCGCTCGGCTTGTCGGTGTAGTCGTAGGCCAGCGCGATCTGGTCGATCGAGCGGGCGAGGCGATCCATGTCGACGCCACCGATGCCGTTCTCCTGGACCACGGGCGTCAGCACGTTGTCCCCGAGCACCATGCGCAGGCGGTCGAGCTCGACGTCCTCGCGGGCCACGTCGTTGCGCTCCAGCACGTAGGGGACGGCGCCCTCCGGGTCGGCGACGGTGTCGCGCCAGCCGCGGATGGTGGCGCGGATGAAGCCCTCGACCGCTTCGGGGTTGGCCTCGGCGAAGTCGGTGTTGACCAGCACCGCGTTGCCGTAGAGCTCGAGGCCGTGGTCCGCCATCAGCATGACCTCGATGTCTTCGCTCGGCACGTCGTTCAGCTTGAGGTTTTGAAAGCTGCTGAACGAGTAGCCGAAGATGCCGTCGACGTCGCCCGCCGCCAGCATCGGCTCGCGCACCGCGAAGCCGACGCTCTCGATCGTGATGGTGGCGGTGTCGAGGTCGTTGACGGCGACGAAGATCGGCCACTGCGCGAAGGCGGCGTCGGGCGGCGGGGCGCCCAGGGTCCTGCCCTCCAGGCTCGCCGGATCGCCGGCGTCGATGCCGCGGCCGGCGACGCTGACGATGGCGAAGGGCGGTGTCTCGTAGGTCATCATGACCCCGGTCACGCTCGCGTCCGGGTTTTGATCCTTGAACTTGATGAGCGAGTTCAGGTCGCCGAAGCCGAGCTCGTAGTTGCCGGCGGCGATGCGCGGGATGGTCTGGGTCGAGCCCGAGCCCGAATCGATCGAGACGTCGAGGCCTTCCTCGGCGTAGTAGCCCTCCTCCAGCGCGATCAGATAGGGCGCCGCCGGTGCTTCGAACTTCCAGTCGAGAGCGAAACGGACGGTGGTGTCCTGGGCCCGGGCCGAGCCCCCGACGGAGGCGACGACGGAAGCGACGACGGCGGTGACGGCGGCGGCGCGAGCGGTCCGCATGAGGGGATCCCTCCCGGTTCGTTCTTGGTGCGCGTCCGCGCTGCAAGGATCGTGCCTAGCGAACGGGCGAGGCGGGGCACAGTGGGTCGGTCGATCGTTGCCGCAAAGGTGGGCAACTGCCTGCGCGTTGCGCTGCGCGGCCGCCTCAGTAGCGCCCGAGCGTCGCCGCCAGCAGCAGGCGCGCGGCGGTCCACGGTCGCCGCTCCGCCAGCCGCCCGTCGAAGACGTCGAACTCCCGGCGCTCCAGACGGGCGAGGTCCTGACGCGCCAGCACCGCCGGCACGAAGGCGGCGGCCGCGGCGCGACCCTGCGCCGGTGCGACCGCAGCGAGGCGCGTGCGGGCACGGGCGGTGATCTCGGCGAGGACCGGGCGCAGCGCGTCGAGCCGCTCGGGCCCGCCCTGCAGCCAGATCGGAAGAGCACACGTCTGAACTCCAGTCACGTGAACGATCTCGTATG
>CAZCVH010000243.1:0-3722 GCA_964502115.1 uncultured Geminicoccaceae bacterium | reverse complement strand
AGTCCGGCCATGGTGCGCCGCAAGAACGCCAGATTTTCCAGCGCCCGCCCCGACGCCCACCCCGACGCCCGGAGGCGAGCCGGCGGCGCCGCCGCCACCGCCGCCCGGCCGTGGCGGCGAGGAGCGGGTCAAGATGACCCGCTTGCGCAAGCGCATCGCCGAGCGGCTCAAGCAGGCGCAGAACACCGCCGCCATGCTGACGACCTTCAACGAGGTCGACATGTCGGCGATCACGGAGCTGCGCCGGCGCCATCAGGACGCCTTCGTCGCCAAACACGGCTTCAAGCTCGGCTTCATGAGCTTCTTCGTGAAGGCGGCGATCGAGGCGCTGAAGTCCTACCCCACGGTCAATGCCGAGATCGACGGCGACGAGATCGTCTACAAGCACTACTACGACATCGGGGTCGCGGTCTCGACCGAGAGCGGTCTCGTGGTGCCGGTGGTGCGCGGCGCGGACCAGATGAGCTTCGCCGGCATCGAGCGCATCATCACCGATCTCGGCCACAAGGCCCGCGACGGCAAGCTGGCGATGGACGACCTGATGGGCGGGACCTTCTCGATCTCCAACGGCGGCGTCTTCGGCTCGATGATGTCGACGCCGATCCTCAACCCGCCCCAGGTCGGCATCCTCGGCATGCACAAGACGATGCGGCGGCCGATGGTGATGGAGGACGGCCGCCTCGAGGCGCGGCCGATGATGTATCTGGCGCTGTCCTACGATCACCGCATCATCGACGGCCGCGAGGCGGTGAGCTTTCTGGTCCGCGTCAAGGAGTGCATCGAGGATCCGGAGCGCATGCTCCTCGACGCCTGAGCGGGGCGGCGATGGGACCGGCCGGCTGGTTCAGGTGGCTGCGCGGCGGCGCGCCGGCGATGCGGACGACGACGGTGGAGCCGGGCGCCCTCGCCGCGGGGACGGCCCCGGCTTTCGAGACGGGCGCACCGGCGCGCGCGCCCGCGACGCAACGGGAAGGACGGATGGCGGACAATTTCGACGTGGTGGTGATCGGGGGTGGTCCGGGCGGCTACGTCGCGGCGATCAAGGCGGCGCAGCTCGGCTTCAAGACCGCCTGCGTCGAGAAGCGCGGCGCGCTCGGCGGCACCTGCCTCAATGTCGGCTGCATCCCGTCGAAGGCGCTGTTGCACTCCTCGGAACTCTACGAGGAGGCCACCGCCGGCATGGCGGCCCACGGCGTCAGGGTCCAAGGCGTCGAGCTCGACCTCGCGGCCATGCTCGGCCACAAGGACAAGGTGGTCGACGAGCTCACCCAGGGCATCGAGTTCCTCTTCAAGAAGAACCAGGTGAGCTACGTCAAAGGTCACGGCCGGCTCGCCGGCGCGGGTCGGGTCGAGGTGGCGCTGGCCGAGGGCGGCAGCCGTGACCTCGCGGCCACCCACGTCATCCTCGCCACCGGCTCGCAGGTCACGGCGCTGCCCGGTGCCCCGGTCGACGAGGAGCAAGTGGTGTCCTCGACCGGCGCTCTGGAGCTGGCGGAGGTGCCCAAGCGTCTCTTGGTCGTCGGCGGCGGTTATATCGGCCTGGAGATGGGCACGGTCTGGCGCCGGCTCGGCGCCGAGGTCACCGTCGTCGAGTTCCTCGACCACATCACGCCGGGCATGGACGCCGAGGTCGCCAAGCAGTTCCAGCGCATCCTCGCCCGCCAGGGCTTCACCTTCGAGCTCAACACCAAGGTGACGTCGGTCGAACGCCACGACGGCGGCTGCCGTGCCACGACCGAGCCCGCCGGCGGCGGCGAGGCCCGCAGCCGCGATTTCGACGTCGTGCTCGTCGCCATCGGGCGGCGGCCCTACACCGACGATCTCGGGCTCGAGACGGTCGGCGTGCAGGTCGACAACAAGGGGCGCATCCCGATCGACGACCAGTTCAAGGCGACCGACGGCGTCTACGCCGTCGGCGACGTCGTCGAGGGCCCGATGCTCGCCCACAAGGCCGAGGAGGACGCCGTCGCCTGCGTCGAGATGCTGGCGGGCCAGAAGCCGCATCTCGACTACGACGCCATCCCGGCGGTGATCTACACCGCGCCGGAAATCGCCTATGTCGGCAAGAACGAGGAGCAGCTCAAGGAAGCCGGGATCGACTACAAGGCCGGCAAGTTCGCGTTCCAGGCCAACAGCCGCGCCAAGTCGGTCGGCAAGACCGACGGCTTCGTCAAGGTGCTCGCCGATCGCGAGACCGACCGCGTGCTCGGCTGCCACATCATCGGCGAGGACGCCGGCACCATGATCTCGGAGCTGGCGTTGGCGCTGGAGTTCGGCGCGAGCTCGGAGGACATCGCCCGCACCTCCCACCCCCATCCCACCCTGTCGGAAGCGGTCAAGGAGGCGGCGATGGCGGTCACCGGCAAGCCGATCCACGCCTGAGCGCACCCGCCGGCGTCCGCCGCCGCGGCGGGGCGCGCCATCCCACCGGAGGAGAGCGATGTTCGTCCGCGTCCGCCACTGGACCACGCAGCTCGGCGAGTGGGACCGTTTCGTCGAGCGTCTCGAGCACGAGGGCCTCGACGCCATGAAGCAGGCCAAGGGATTTCAGCGCCTGATCGTCACCGGCGATCCGATGTCGAACTCGGTGGTGACGATCTCGATCTGGGAATCCGAGAGCGCCGAGCGGGGCTACGAGACCCAAAAGGCCAAAGCGTTCCACGACGTCGTCAAGGCGTTCGTCACGGGCCCGCCGGAGACCTTCGCCTATCCCGTCATCTCGGACCGGCAGGTCTGAGCGTGCGCCGGCTCCTCGTCGCGCTGGTCGCGCTCGCCCTGACGGCGCCGGTGCTGGCCGCCGATCGTGTCGTCGGCCGCTGGGTGGTCGACGAGGCGGCGTTCCGCGCCCAGGTCGAGCGGTTCTACGCCGAAGCGCTCGCCCAGCTCCCGGCCGAGGAGCGCGACCGCGCCGAAGCCGTGGCCGAGCGGGCGGTCGATGCCACGGTCGAGCGGATGGCCGATACCGCCGTCACCTTCGAGCCCGACGGCACCGTCGTCCTCGACGCCGGGCAGGGGCCGGCGCGCGAGGGGCGCTGGTCGCGCCAGGGCGACCGCATCGTCGTCGAGCCGGTAGGGGACGGCGACGAGGCGACCGCGCTCGTCGGCAGCTTCGAGGACGATCGGCTGCGCCTCACGCCCGATGCGGAGGACGCCGTCGGCTTCGTCATGCGGCGCCCGGCGGAGTAGCCGGCGGCGCGATGGTGTAGAGCGCGGCGGCGACCGCCGTCGCCAGGTTCAAGCTGGAGACGCCGGGGCGCATCGGCAACGCCACCAGCCGGTCGACGGCGCCCGCGGTGGCCGCCGTCAGGCCGTGGCGCTCGCCGCCGAAGGCGAGGGCACTCGCCGGCGCGACGGCGCTCGCGGCCAGCGGCGGGCCTTCGGCGTCGAAGCCGACGAGCGGGCGGCCGGTGCGGGTGAGGGCGTCCACGCGCAGGCAGGGCAGGGCGAATTGCAGCCCGGCGGCGCCGCGCACGGCGGTGGGATGCCAGGGGTCGACCTCGCCCACCACGACGACACCGGCGGCGTCGGCCGCGGCGGCGACGCGGACGGCGGCGCCGACATTGCCCAGATGTCGCGGCGCGTCGAGCAGCACCACCGGCCGCTCGGGGCGGGCGGCCAGCGCCGTTTCGCCCACCGGCGGCCGCGCCGCCAGCGCCAGCACACCGGTCGGCGCCGACATTGCCCAGATGTCGCGGCGCGTCGAGCAGCACCACCGGCCGCTC
>CAZCVH010000242.1:0-3728 GCA_964502115.1 uncultured Geminicoccaceae bacterium | reverse complement strand
GCTGCGCGGCAGCCATGCGCGCCGCGCCGCCGCGGCGGGCGTCAGCCGCCCTCGCCGCCGCGCCACTCGAGCCAGCTCACCACCCGCTCGAGCGTGCGCTCGCCCGCCTCGCTTTCGATCGTCGCGCGCGCGAGGTCCTCCAGCGCGCGCAGGTTCTCCGGGCTGGTGTCGTCGAGATCGTCCTTGGCGGGGGCGTCGAGCTTCATGTCGAGGCGCTCGTAGCGCGGCGCCTCGGCGTCGTTCAGGAGGCGATCGGCGAGATAGGCCGCGGAGCTGGCCTGGCCGTGCATCAGGATCGAGATGATCGGCGTCGCCTTCGACGGCCGCAGCCAGTCGATCAACCCCCACCTGCGCGCCTCGCGATAGGGATAGGAGCGGGTGGCGATGCCGGTGCCGAGCGACAGAATGTGGATGTCGTCGGCGGCGAAGCCGTTCTTGCGGGCCTCGACGAAGGCGGAGAACACCGGATCGTTGGCGAAGACGCCGCCGTCGACGAGGGTGCGCGTGATCGGTGCGCCCTCGCGCCGCGGCTGCACCCGGGCCGGCGGGAAGAAGGTGGGGGCGGCCGAGGTCGCGCGCGCGGCCTCCCAGACGGCGTAGTCCTCGGGGTCGCGCTCGGTGTTGGTCATGAAGACGGCGCGGCGCTCCTCGATGTCGTAGGCGGTGAGCGTCAGCCGCGTGCGGGCGTCGCGCAGCCGCGCCTCGCCGAGGCGTTCTCGCAGCATCGCTTCCAGCGGGCCGGCATCGTAGGCGGCGTCACGGAACACCGAGGTCAACGACCGCCACCACGGCCGCGAGAAGATCCTGGCGCCGTCCGCCTTGTAAAGTGTCACCAGATCGGCTGCGTTGAAGGCGGCGCGGTCGCCGCCGTGCGGGTGCGGTGTCGTCAGCCCGGCGGCGATGATCCCGCCCGTGGAGGTGCCGCAGATGAGGTCGAAATGGTGCTCGAGCGCGCCCGGCAGGCCGCGCGCGCTCAGCGCCTGCTCCAGCCGGGCGAGGATCACCGCCGGGATGAGCCCTCGGATCCCGCCGCCGTCGATCGAAAGCACCGTCTTCATCCGCCCGTCCTCCACCCGCATGGTGGCGGTGACGATAGCAGGCGGCGTGTGAGCGCGACACGAGGAGAGCTCGATGACCACCCCCGAACCGCTCGCCGACGCGCCCGAGCTGTGCCGCCTCGCCGCCGCCGAGCTGGTCCAGCTCTACGCCAGCCGCGAGCTGTCGCCGGTGGAGGTGGCCGACGGCGTGCTCAACCGGATCGACACCACCAACGACCGCTTCAACGGCTTTCGCTTCGTCGACGTCGCGGGCACGCGCGCGGCCGCGAAGGCCGCCGAGCGCCGTTACCGCGCCGGCACGCCGCTGGGCCCGCTCGACGGTGTGCCGGTGAGCATCAAGGATCTGGTCCGGGTGCGCGACTGGGTGGTGCGCTACGGCAGCCGCACGACCGACGCCACGCCCTGTGCCGACGACGCTCCGGTGGTCGAGCGCCTGCGCGGCGCCGGCGCCGTCCTGACCGGGCTCACCACCACCCCGGAGTTCGGCTGGAAGGCGGTCACCGACAGCGCACTCACCGGTGCCACCCGCAACCCCTACGACGTCGGCCTGACCCCCGGCGGCTCCTCCGGCGGGGCGGCGGTGGCGGCCGCCACCGGCGCCGGGCCGCTGCATGTCGGGACCGACGGCGGCGGCTCGATCCGTATCCCCTGCTCGTTCACCGGCACCGTCGGCATCAAGCCGAGCTTCGGGCGGGTGCCGGCCTGGCCGCTCAGCCCCTTCGGCACCGTCTCGCATCTGGGCCCGATCGCGCGCACGGTCGGTGACGCCGCCTTGATGCTGTCGGTCATGGCCGGTCGCGACGTCCGCGACTGGTACCTCGCCTGGGACCCCGAGCTCGATCTCGATCTGCTCGACGGCGATCTCCGCGGCAGCCGCATCGGCGTCTGGGCCCGGCCGCCCCACGGCGAGGTCAGCGCCGCGGTCGCGCGCGGCTTCGCCGAAGCGCAGCGGCTGTTGGCCGACCTCGGCGCCGAGCTGGTGCCGTTGGAGCTGCCGCTGGACGACGTCTTCGAGACCTTCCGGGTCCACTGGTCCGCGGGGGCGGCGCAGCGGCTGCGCGCCGTTCCCGAGGATCGCCGCGCGCTGGTCGAGACCGGGCTGCGCGAGGTCGCCGCGCAGGGCGCCGCCCTCGACCTCGACACCTACAAGGACGCCGAGGCCGCGCGCGCCGCCTTGGGCGCGCGCATGGAGGCGTTGTTCGAGCGTGGGGTCGACCTGGTGGTCTCGCCGGCGACGCCGCTCACCGCCTTCGACGCCGGCCTCGAGGTTCCGAACGACAGCGGGCTCGCCCGCTGGACCGAGTGGGCAGGTTTCAGCTATCCGCTCAATTTGACCCAGGAGCCCGCGTTGGCGCTGCCCTGCGGCAACGACGACCGGGGCCTGCCGATGGGGCTGCAGATCATCGGGCGCAAGGGCGCCGATCTCGAGGTGCTCGGCGCCGGGCTCGCGATCGAGCGGGCCCGGGCCGACGGCGGGGGGTGACGCGGGTCGGCGGCGCTTGCGCGCGGGCCTCGGCCTTGGCACTCCAGGGAAGACGCCGCGACAACGCGCACACGGGGGCTGCCGGATGACCGATCTGACGCAAGGCGAGGCTTGGCAGGCGCTGGAACGCCACGCGCCGAAACAGCGCAACCGCCATCTGCGCGAGTTGTTCCACGCCGACAGCGCCCGCTTCCAGCGCTTGGCCTTTCGCCTCGACGATCTCCTCGTCGATCTCTCCAAGCAGCGCATCACCGGCGAGACCCTGCATCTGTTGCGCGGGCTCGCCGAAGAGACCGGTCTCGCCGAGCACCGCGACGCGATGTTCGCGGGCGAGCACATCAACACCACCGAGGACCGCGCCGTCCTGCACGTCGCGCTGCGCCGTCCGGTCGATCGGGCGATGTACGTCGATGGCGAGAACGTGATGCCGGCGGTGGCGGAGGTGCTCGACCGCGTCGCGGCCTTCAGCCGCGAGATCCGCGAGGGCGAGCGCCGCGGCGCCACCGGCGAGCGCCTCACCGACGTCGTCAATATCGGCATCGGCGGCTCCGATCTCGGCCCGTTGATGGTGAGCGAGGCGCTCTGGCCCTACACCCGCCCGGAGCTGCGCGCGCATTTCGTCTCCAACGTCGACGATTCGCATCTCGCGCGCGTGCTTCGCGACCTCGATCCCGCGACGACGCTCTTCGTCGTCGCCTCCAAGACCTTCACCACCGAGGAGACGATGACCAACGCCCGCTCGGCGCGGGCGTGGCTGGTCGACCGCCTCGGTGAGGAGGCCGTCGCCCGGCATTTCGTCGCCGTCTCGACCAACGGCGAGGCCGTCGCCGGCTTCGGCATCGACACCGACAACATGTTCGGCTTTTGGGACTGGGTCGGCGGGCGTTATTCGCTGTGGTCGGCGATCGGCCTGCCGATCGCGCTCGTCTGCGGCTTCGAGCGCTTTCGCGAGCTGCTCGACGGCGCCCACGCCATGGACGAGCACTTCCGCACCGCCCCCATGGCCGAGAACCTGCCGGTGCTGTTGGGGCTCGTCGGCATCTGGAACCGCAACTTCCTGGGCTCGGTGTGCCACGCCGTGCTGCCCTACGACCAGCGCCTGCACCGCTTGGCGGCCTATCTCCAGCAGGCCGACATGGAGAGCAACGGCAAGTCGGTGCGGCGCGACAACCGCCGGGTCGACTACA
>CAZCVH010000241.1:0-3732 GCA_964502115.1 uncultured Geminicoccaceae bacterium | reverse complement strand
GCGCTGCACGCCCGTGTTCATGTAGGCTTCGTTGTCGTAGCAGATGTAGAGCACGTCGTCGTTGCGCTCGAACATGCCCGAAAGGCAGCCGAAGCCGATGTCGGTGGTGCCGCCGTCGCCGCCCTGGGCGATGGCGCGCACGTCCTCGCGGCCCTTCGCCCGCATCGCCGCCTGCACGCCGGTGGCGACCGCCGGGGCGTTGCCGAAGAGCGAATGCATCCACGGCAGCTGCCAGGAGGTCTCGGGATAGGGCGTCGAGAACACCTCGAGGCAACCGGTGGCGTTGACCGCGATGACCTTCGAATCGGCCGCGCGCATCGCGGCGTCGATGGCGAAGCGGGCGCCCAGCGCCTCGCCGCAGCCCTGGCACGCCCGATGCCCGGAGGTGATGGCGTTGGAGCGGTCCTGGCTGGCCTGGACGTCGCGGTTGTCGGGATCGACCAGGCGATTGCCGACGGTGAAGGTCCCCTTCTGGTAGAACTTCACCTTCTGCTGGTCGGAAAGCTCGTCGAGCTTGGTCTGGGGCATACGCGTCCTCAATCGGCGCCGTGGGTGGCGGCGTCTTTCAGCAGGTTCTCGGCGACGGGGCCGGAGGCGATGCCGCGGCGTTGGCGCGCGAGCTCGCGATCGACCATGCCGCGGTTGAGGTCGAGGAAGTGAAGATCGGCCAGCTCGCCCTTGAGCGCGCGCCGCAGCATCGACTGCAGCGAGGGCGAGGTGACGGGCCGGCCACCGAGGCCGGCGATCACGGTCTTGACGTAGCAGTCGACCCCCTGCAGCGCCATCCGCAGGTCCATCGACACCACCCCGCCGGCGCCGGGCGCGACCGCCTTCTCGATCACGATGACGCGGCGCGCGTGCTCGAGCGCGTGGCGCAGTTCGGTGCGCGGGAAGGGGCGGTAGCAGGAGAGCGAGATCACGCCGACCTGCGGGCCCTCTTGTGCCAGCTCGTCGACCGCGTCCTTGAGCGTGCCCGCGAGCGAGCCCATCGTGACGACGACGGTCGCCGCACCCTCCACCTGGTAGGTGTGGAACAGCCCGCCGGACTCGCGCCCGAACTGCTCTTTGAAGCTGGTGTGGATCTCGGGGATGACCTCGAGCGCCTGCAGCTGCTTGTCGTGGGCGAGGTAGCGCACCTCGGTGAAGGCCTCGGGGCCGACCATCGCGCCGATCGAGTAGGGATCGGCCGGATCGAGCACCTGGCGCGGTACGAAGGGCGGCAGATAGGCGTCGACCGCCGCCTGGTCGGGGATCTCGAGCCGCTCGTAGGCGTGGGTCAGGATGAAGCCGTCCATGCAGACCATGACCGGGCAGGAGAGCTGCTCGGCGAGGCGGAAGGCCTGGATGTGGAGGTCGACCGCCTCCTGGTTGGTCTCGGCAAAGAGCATGATCCATCCGGCGTCCCGCATCGACATGGCGTCGCTGTGGTCGTTCCAGATGTTGATCGGCGCGCCGATCGCCCGGTTGCCGAGCGTCATCACGATCGGCAGGCCGAGCCCCGAGGCGTTGTAGACCGCCTCGGCCATGAACAGGAGGCCCTGGCTGGCGGTGGCGGTGTAGGCCCGCGCCCCCGCCGCCGAGGCGCCGATCGCCACCGACAGCGCCGCGAACTCGCTCTCGACGTTGACGTACTCGCAGTTCTGGAGCTGGCCGGTCTTCACGAACTCACCGCAAGCCTCGACGATATGGGTCTGCGGCGTGATCGGATAAGCGCAGATGACCTCCGGGCGGCAGAGTGCGACGGCCTCGGCGACGGCGCGGCTGCCCTCGATCTGCTTGAGCATGACCCCTCCTCAGGCGGGCACGGCGACGTCGTCGAAGGCGGCCCGCGCCGCCTTGACGTTGCCGTCGCCGACCGCCCCCTTGAACTTGTCGCGGATGGCGGCCTCCACCGACGCGAAGTGCAACAGCCCGGTGACGCCGGCGAACGCCCCCAGGAGCCCGGCGTTGGGCACCGGCCGGCCGACGTGACGCACCGCGAGTTCGGTCGCCCCCACCACCCGGACATGGCCCTCGGGCATCTTGTCGAGAGCATCGACGAGTCCGAGTTGCTTCAGCGTCTTGGTCGAATTGACCAGGACGTATCCATTCGGCTCGAGGCCCTGGAACACCGGCACCGCGCCCAGGAGCGTGACGTCCTGCACGATCACGGCGTCGGGCTCGAGGATCGGCTCGCGCAGGCGGATCGGCTTGTCGTCGATCCGGCAGAACGAGACGACGGGAGCGCCCATGCGCTCCGAGCCGAAATTCGGAAAAGCCTGGGCGTGACGTCCCTCGAGGAACGCCGCGATGGACAGCATTTCGGCGGCGGTCACCACACCTTGACCGCCGCGACCGTGGAGCCGGACCTGGAACATGGTCACCGGCGACGGGCCTCGGATAGACGGACGAACATTCGGTGCCTCCCGAACGCATCATTGTTCGTGCGCAGCGAAACGCCGTTGGAGGAGGGAAGAAAACGCCACATTGGTCGAGCCGCTTTGATTCGGCGCAATTTTCGGCTGTGGTCGAACGTCGCGGGCACGCGGCCGCGGCGCCGGCGGCGTCGTTGGAGCGGTGCGGCGCCCACCGCATTGCGTCAGAAAATCCTTGCACCGCACGCGCGGGCGCGGTCCATGCGTCGGCCGCAACCACAACGAGGTGACGCGACATGGCAGCCGCCGAGGACGCCGAGATCCCCATTCGCGAGCGCCTGTCGACCGACGTCGTCATCGTCGGCGCCGGACCGGTGGGCCTCTTCGCCGTCTTCGAGCTCGGTCTCTTGGGCCTGGAGAGCGTGGTGATCGACAGCCTCGGCCGGCCGGGCGGGCAGTGCGCCGAGCTCTATCCCGAAAAGCCGATCTACGACATCCCCGCCCTGCCGGTGGTGTCGGGCCAGGAGCTCACCGACCGCCTCTTGGAGCAGGCGCGGCCGTTCGAGCCCGCGTTCCGCCTCGGCCAGCGCGTGCTCAGCCTCGCCAAGCGCGACGACGGCCGCTTTCGCGTCGTCAGCGAGGACGGGGTCGAGGTCGACGCCGCCGCCGTCTTCATCGCCGCCGGCTGCGGCAGCTTCGTGCCGCGCAAGCCCAAGCTGGCGGGCCTCGACGCGCTCGAGGGCACCGGCGTGCACTACGCCGTGCGCCGCAAGGACGACTTCCGCGGTCACGACATCGTCGTCGTCGGCGGCGGCGACAGCGCGATGGACTGGGTCCTCACGCTGCTCGACGCCGCCCGCAGCCTGACGCTGGTCCACCGCCGCGACCGCTTCCGCGCCGCGCCGGCCTCGGTGGCCGAGGTCATGGCCGCGGTCGATGCCGGCCGCATGCGCTTCGTCCTCGGCGAGCTCGCCGGGCTCGAGGCGCCGAGCGGCGAGCTGGAGGCGGTCGAGGTCTCCACCAAGGACGGCGCCGTGCGGCTCGTCTGCCAGCGTCTGTTGCCGTTCTTCGGCCTCGACATGCGCCTCGGCCCCATCCTCGACTGGCAGCTCGACCTCGAGAACGGCAAGTTGATCAAGGTCGACACCGAGAAGTTCGAGACCTCGACGCCCGGCGTCTTCGCCATCGGCGACATCAACACTTATGCCGGCAAGCTCAAGCTGATCCTCTCGGGCTTCCACGAGGCCGCGCTGGCGTCCCACGGCGCCTTCCACCACGCCCGGCCGGGCGAGAAGCTGCGCTTTCAGTACACGACCTCGTCGAGCGAGCTGCAAAAGCGCCTCAAGGTCGCCTGAACCGAGGCGGCGGGGCCGGCGGC
>CAZCVH010000240.1:0-3774 GCA_964502115.1 uncultured Geminicoccaceae bacterium | reverse complement strand
CTCAGACCTGATCGCGGGCGAGGGTGCGCACCGCCACCCCGTGGTTCTCCAAGGCCGCGGTGATGCGGTCGACGTGCTCGGCGTCGCGGGTCGCGAGGGTGACGCCGACCTCGGTGCGCATGACCGACAGCCCCGAGAACTCGCGGCGGTGCTGGACGTCGACGATGTTGGCGTTTTCGTCGGCGATGATCGCGGCGATCTCGGCGAGCGAGCCCGGCCGGTCGGGCACCGCGACCACGAGGCGTACCAGCCGCGAGGTGGTCACCAGCCCGCGCAGGATGACCCCCGAGAGCAGCCGCGGGTCGATGTTGCCGCCGCAGAGCAGGAGCCCGACCCGGCGGCCGCGAAAGCGCTCGGGCGCGGTGGCCACCGCCGCCAGCCCCGCCGCGCCGGCGCCCTCGACCACCGTCTTCTCGATCTCGAGCAGTTCCAGGATCGCCGCCTCCAGCGCCGCTTCTTCGACCAGGATCAGCTCGTCCACCAGCGCGTCGATCACCGGCAGGGTGAGCGCGCCCGGGTGCTTGACGGCGATGCCGTCGGCGATGGTGGCGCCGCCGTCGGGCGGCGGCAGGCCCCGGCGCAGGCGCTGCACCGACGGGAACAGCGCCGCCTCGACCCCGACGATGCGGAGGTCGGGGCGCAGCGCCTTGGCGGCGACGGCGATGCCGGCGATCAGCCCACCGCCGCCGATCGGCACCACCAGGGTGTCGAGCTCGGGCGCGTCGGCCAGCCATTCGAGCGCGATCGTGCCCTGGCCCGCGATCACCCTCGGGTCGTCGAAGGGGTGGACGAAGGTGAGCCCCGCCTCGTCCACGAGCCGGTGGGCGTGGGCCATGCCGTCGTCGACGGTGTCGCCGGCGAGCACGATCTCGGCCCCCAGCCGCTCGGTGCCGACGATCTTCACCGCCGGCGTGTGGCGCGGCATCACGATGGTGGCGCCGATGCCGAGGTCGCGGGCGTGGTGGGCCACGGCCTGGGCGTGGTTGCCGGCCGAGACCGCGACCACCCCGCGCGCGCGCCGCGCCGGGTCGAGCTGCGCCAGGCAGTTGCGCGCGCCGCGTTCCTTGAAGGCGCCGGTGTATTGCTGGTTCTCGAACTTGCAGACGAGCTCGCAGCCGTGGATCGCCGAGAGCGTCTCGGAGACCAGCGTCGGCGTGCGCACGACGTGGCCGGCGAGGCGGTCGGCCGCCGCCTCGACGGCGGCGAGGTCGACGGCGAAGCCGCCGCTCACGGAAAGACCGCCGAGGCGGCGAGCCCCGCCGTCTCCTCCAGGCCCAGCATCAGGTTGAGGTTCTGCAACGCCTGCCCCGCCGCTCCCTTGACGAGGTTGTCGATGACGGCGACGAGGACGGCGTGGCCGTGCAGGCGGTCGTCGTGGACCGAGATCAGCGCGAGGTTGGTGCCGCGGACCTCGTGGGTGGACGGTGGCCGCGTCGCCGCGCGCACGCCCACGAAGGGCTCGCCGGCGTAAGTTTCGCGCAGCACCTGCTCCAGCGTGCCGCGGTCGGCGCCGGCGGCGAGGCGGACGTACATCGTCGCCAGGATGCCGCGGCTCATCGGCACCAGATGCGGGGTGAAGCTCACCCGCACCGCCTCGCCGGCGGCCTCCGAGAGGCCCTGCTCGATCTCGGGCAGATGGCGGTGGGTGCCGATGCCGTAGGCGTGCATGCCCTCGTTGACCTCGGTGAAGAGCAGGCTCTCCTTGGCCGCGCGGCCGGCGCCGCTGACGCCCGACTTGGCGTCGATGACGATGGCGTCGGGCTCGATCGCCCGGGCGTGCAGCAGCGGTTTCAGCGCCAGCTGCGGGCCGGTGGGGTAGCACCCCGGATTGGCCACCAGCCGCGCCGCCCGCACCGCCTCGCGGGCGTGCTCGCTCAGGCCGTAGACCGCCTCCGCCTGCAGGTGGGGCGCGGCGTGGGCGCGGCCATAAGTCTGGGCGTAGACCTGCGTGTCGGCCAGGCGGAAATCCGCGGAGAGGTCGACCACCTCGAGGTGCCCCGGCAACGCCGCGACCACCTCCTGGGTGGTGCCGTGGGGCAGACAGCAGACGACGGCGTCGAGCTCGTCGAAAGGCACGTCGGCGATCTTGACCAGATCCGGCAGATCGTGGTCGGCGAGATGGGCGAACACCTCGCCCACGGGCTTGCCGGCCTGACGCTCGGCGGTGAGATGGCGGATCTCGAGCCCGGGATGCCGGAGTGCGAGACGCAGCGTCTCGGCGCCGGTGTAGCCGCTCGCGCCGAGGATGGCGATCCTGGCCCGTGTCGCCATGCTCCCGCCCTTTCGCCGTTGGGGGTCTTGGCTTAAAGCCGATCGCCGGGGCGAGGCAAGCCCGCACGCGGTGGCGCCGGCGAGGAGGGGATGATGCGCGTTCTGGTCGTGGGCGGTGGCGGTCGCGAGCACGCGCTGGTCTTTGGGCTCGCGGCCTCGCCGCTGGTCGACGAGCTCTTCTGCGCTCCCGGCAATCCGGGGATCGCGGCGCTCGCCACCCTGGTGCCGCTCGAAGCCGAGGACATCCCGGGCCTGGTGGACTGGGCCCGAAGCCACGCGGTCGACCTCGTCGTCGTCGGCCCCGAGCGGCCGCTGGCCGACGGTCTCGTCGATGGGCTCGAGGCCGCCGGGGTGCGCGCCTTCGGCCCCGACCGCGCCGCCGCCCGGCTGGAGAGCTCCAAGGCCTTCGCGCGCGATTTCTGCCGGCGCCACGGCATCCCTACCGCCGACTACGCCGTCTGCACCGATGCGGCGAGCGCGCATCGCGCCGTCGCCGCCCGCGGCGCACCCGTCGTCGTCAAGGCGGACGGGCTGGCGGCCGGCAAGGGGGTGACCGTCGCGACCGCCGAAGCGGAGGCTCACGCCGCCGTCGACGCCGCCTTCGCCGGGGCGTTCGGGGCCGCCGGCGCGACCGTCCTGGTCGAGGAGTGCCTGACGGGCACCGAGGCCAGCCTGTTCGCCCTTTGCGACGGCGAGCACGCCCTGTTGCTCGCCACCGCCCAGGACCACAAGCGGTTGGGCGACGGCGACACCGGTCCGAACACCGGCGGCATGGGCGCGGTCAGCCCGGCGCCGGCGCTCGGCCCGGCGCTCGCCGAGCGGGTCATGCGCGAGATCGTCGAGCCGACCGTGTTGGGCATGAAGCTGGAGGGCACGCCGTTCCGCGGCGTCCTCTATTGCGGGCTGATGCTGACGGCGGACGGCCCCAGGCTGCTCGAATACAACGTCCGCATGGGCGATCCCGAGGCCCAGGTGGTGCTGCCGCGGCTGATGACCGATCTCGGCCAGCTGCTCGACGGCGCCACCACCGGCATGCTCGCCCATCTCGACCTGCGCTGGTATCCCCAGAGCTGCGTCGGCGTCGTGCTCGCCAACCGCGGTTATCCCGACGCGCCCGCCGCGGGCTCGCCGATCGCCGGCCTCGACGCCGTCGCCGAGATGGCGGACGTGGTCGTCTTCCACGCCGGCACCGCCGAGCGCGACGGCGCCGTCGTCGCGGCGGGAGGGCGCGTGCTCTGCGTCTCCGCGCTCGGCGCCGACGTCGCCGCCGCCCGCCGCCGCGCCTACGAGGCGGTCGAGCGGATCACCTGGCCCGAGCGCGTCTTTCGCCGCGACATCGCCGCCGCGCGCGGCGGCTGAGCGGCACCGGCCGCCGGGCGCGGTCGGCCGGTACGGGACGTTCCTCCGGTTGCGGTGCGGCATATCCAGCTTATGGTACCGGTTCCACCTCGAAGCGCACGCCAACGAGAAAGGTCTGGGATGGATCGCCTGTCGCTCTATTTG
>CAZCVH010000239.1:0-3777 GCA_964502115.1 uncultured Geminicoccaceae bacterium | reverse complement strand
ACCACCGAGATCTACACTCTTTCCCTACACGACGCTCTTCCGATCTCCGCGCCGCTGGCGCGCCTCGCTCGCCGGGCCCGCAACCTGGTGTGGCTGCTGGCGCGACCGGTGCGGCGCGGCCGGCGCGAGCGCGATCTCGTCATCCAGCCCTACCGCGGCTTCGGCTCGCCCGAGCGCCTGTTGCTGATCGGCCGCGTCCTGCGCCAGCCCAAGGGGCCGACACCGCAGGATCGGCTGGCGCGCGACGCCGTCGACGTGCTCAGGCGACTGTTCCGCCGCGGCGTCGCGGCCGCCGGGGTCGAAGCGGTCCTCGGCGAGGCGCGCGCCGAGGTCCGCACCGACGGCGACGGCTACTTCCATCTCGAACTCGATCTCGAGGACACCCCGCTGGAGGGCGGCGGCTGGCATCACGTCGACGTCCATCTCACCGACCGCCCCGAGGTGACGGTGATGGCGCGCGTGCTGGTGCACGCCCGCGCCAGCCGCTGCATCGTGGTGAGCGATATCGACGACACCGTGGTCGAGACCGGCGTCGCCAACCGTCTGGTGATGCTGTGGCGCCTGTTCGGTCGCGGCGCCGGCGCGCGGCTGCCGGTGCCCGGCGTGGCCGATCTCTACCGCGCCCTCAACCGCGGGCCCGACGGCGCCGACCGCAACCCCGTCGTCTTCGTCTCGCGCGCGCCGTGGACGATCTACGAGACGCTCGACGCCTTCTTGCGCCTGCAGCGGATGCCCCGCGACGCGGTGCTGTTCCTGCGCGAATGGGGGGTGCGCTGGCATCACCCGTTCGCCCGCCACGATCCCGAGCACAAGAGCCGGCTGATCCGGCGGGTGTTGGCGGTGACGGCCGATCTGCCGGTGGTGCTCGTCGGCGACAGCGGCCAGGAGGACGCCGAGACCTATGCCCGCATCGTCCAGGACTATCCCGGGCGGGTGCGTTGCGTCCTGATCCGCGACCTCGCCCGCTCCGCCCGCCGCGAGCAGGCCATTCGCGCGCTCGAGCGGCGGCTCGCCGGCGCCGGAGCGCGGCTGGTGCTCAGCCCCTCCGCCGCCGACATGGCCGAGGTCAGCCGCGAGCTCGGCCTGATCCCGCCGCATGCGGTCCACCGCGTCGCCGCCGCGGCGAGCTGAGGCTCAAGGCGTCGCCGCCAGGATCCGGCGCAGCCGCCGCCGCAACAGCGCCAGCGGACGGCGGGTGTCCCGCAGCCGGGCGAAACGGTGGCGAAGATCGGTGCCCGAGACCCATTCCAGCCCGATCAGCGCCCAATGGTCGGCGTCGTCGACCACCAGCGTGTCGCCCCAGCGCGCCGAGTCCACCGCCACCAGACCGTCGTTGTCGCCCTCGTGGGCGGCGAGCCGGCGCGCGAAGGGCTGCAACAGCGTCGGCACCGCGCGCGGCGCGATCCGCCCGCAGATGGCGTGGTAGCGGACGTCGCCGCGGTCGGGCACGGCGTCGTTGAACCGCCGCGCCGCGGCCCGGGTGAGATCGGCCAGCCCGCCCCGGTCGATCTCCCGCAGCGGTGCGGGCAGACGGTGGCGCAGGCGGTGGGCCAGATCGGCGAGCATGGTGCCGCGGTGCGGCGTGCCGAGGGTGATGACGTCGCTCACGCGTCGCGCCGGGTCGAAATGGCGGGCGGCGTAGCGGGCGTCGAGGCCGCCCATCGAATGCCCGACCAGGACGATGCGCTCGGCGCGCGCGGCGTCGACCTCGCGGGCGAGGCGGGCGGCGCGTTCCGCGACCGAGGCGGTCACCGGCGCGCGCACGACCCGCAGGTCGATCTCGCGGCGCTTGAGGTCGTGCATGAGCTTCAACGAGCCGAGCCAGTAGGCGTTCGGCAGCGGCGCCAGATAGCCGTGCACGAAGACGATCGCCGTCGGCAGCGCCGGCCGCTCGAAATCGTTCGCGAAGCTCCAGGTGAACTCGGTCAGACGCACCGCCCTCTCCGCCGCGACCGCCGCGGGCCTGCGCCAGTGTCGACGGCCGGCGCGGGCGGCGCAACACGAAGCGCGCGGGTCAGCCCCCGAGCGCCTCGAGGACGCGGCGGCCGGCACGGCCGGTGGGCTCCAGGCCGAAGCGTTCCTCCGCGGCGCGGATGGCGGCGCGCGTGTTCGGGCCGATCAGGCCGTCGACCTCGCCGATCTCGAAGCCGGCGGCGATCAGGCGCTTTTGCAGCTCGCGGCGCTCGGCGCGCGACAGGCCCGGGTCGTCCGTGGGCCAGGGCGTCCGCAGCGGCGGATAGCCGGCGATGCGGTCGGCCAGATGCGAGATCGCCAGGGCGTAGGACTCGGCGTGGTTGTAGGCGTAGATCGCCTCGAAATTGGCGAACACCAAAAAGCCCGGCCCGTCCGGACCGGCCGGCAGCAACAGCCCGGCCTCGCCCTCACCGCCGAGCCGGGCGCCGTCGGCGCGGCGCACGCCGCGGGCGTCCCAGCTGGCCGGCGGCGCCGGGTCGTCGCGGCCCACGGGTCCGTCGTAGGCCGCGGGCACGGTCACCTCGATCATGAAGGGCGCGCCGGTGCGCCAGCCGGCCCGCTTCAGGTAGTTGGCGGTCGACGCCAGGGCGTCGGGGAGCGAGCGGACCAGATCGCGCCGGCCGTCGCCGTCGAAGTCCACCGCCAGCCGGCGGTAGCTCGTCGGGATGAACTGGGTGTGGCCGAACGCCCCGGCCCAGGAGCCGTGGAGCGCGTCGAGCGTGAGATCGCCCGCCGCGACCAGCTCCATCGCCGCCATCAGCTCGCCGCGCCAGAAGTCGCGCCGCCGCTCGCCGGCGCAGGCCAGCGTCGTCAGCGAATGCGGCAGGAAATGGTCGCCGGTGCGGCGGCCGTAGTCGGTCTCGATCCCCCAGATCGCCAGCACGACGTGGCGATCGACGCCGTAGGCGGCCTCGATCTCGGCGAGCAGCTCGCGGTGCTCGGCGAGCGCGGCGCGGCCGTCGGCGATCCGCTCGCCGTCGACCAAAAAGGCCATGTAGTCCCAGATCTCGAGGGTGAACTCGGGGCGGCGGGCGGCGAGTTCGAGGACGCGGTCGTCGCGCTCCGCGTCCGCGAAGGCGGCGGCGGCGACCTCGGCGGGAACGCCGCGGGCGATCGCGGCGCGCTCGAGCTCGGCGACACAGGCCTCGAAGGCGGCGGCGGGGCCGGCGGCGAGGGCGAGCAGCGAAGCGAGGAGGGTGATCGGGCGCATGCGGGCACAACTCCGAGGCGAGAGGGCGCGGCCGTCTTAGCATCGACGCCGCGCCCGCGCGACGCCGCGCATGGCCTCCTTGCCGCGCTGTGGCTTGTCCCCGCGACGCCGGCTTTCTACGGCTGGGGTTTCGCGCCACGACACGAGGGCCGGCCATGACCGCGGGCGAGATCACCGGGACGACGCGCCTGTTCGCGGTCATCGCCGATCCGATCGCGCATGTCCGCGCCTGCGAGGCGTTCAACCCGCGTTTTCGCGAGCGCGGCCTCGACGCCGTGCTGGTGCCCTTCCACGTCCGCCCGAGCGAACTCGCGCGCGCGCTCGACGGCGTGCGGGCCCTCGCCAATCTCGGCGGCGTGCTCGTCACCATCCCCCACAAGGAGGCGATCCTCGAACTCGTCGACGCGCTCGGTCCGCAGGCGGCCCGCGTCGGCGCCGGCAACGTCGTCCGCCGCGCGCAGGACGGCCGCCTCGAGGCCGAGAACTTCGACGGTCTCGGCTTCGTCGCCGGGCTCGAGGCGGCGGGTCGGCCGCCGGCGGGCCGCGCGGTCCTGGTCGTCGGCGCCGGCGGCGCCGGCAAGGCAGATCGGAAG
>CAZCVH010000238.1:0-3786 GCA_964502115.1 uncultured Geminicoccaceae bacterium | reverse complement strand
CCTCTCGCTTGTCGTTGCCGTCACGAAACCGTCGCCGGACGCGCGGCGCGAGCGCTGTCGTGACATGCGCAGCCGGACCGCGCCAGGCACCGGCGCCGAGGGCCGAGGTCGGATCAGAAGTCGATCAGCGTCTTGAGATAGCGCTCCTGCACGACGGCAACGGGCCGGGCGTCGACCAGGACGACGGCCTCGACGGCCAGGATGGCGCAGCGCGCGGCCGGCCGTTCGACGGCGAGCGTCCGCCGCTCGGGACCGAGCGGGGCGACGACGTCTCCGAACGGCCGATCGGTGGTGGCGAGGACGCGGCGGGCCTCGGCGGGCAGGCGGTCCGGGCGCCAGCGCAGCTGCGCGAGGGCGAGCGGCCGGCGGCCGCGCATCAGCGCCACCCGCCGCAGCGCGTGCTCACCGTCGCCCAGATGCGCCGCCGCCCGCGCGTCGCGGTCCGGCGCCACGACCGGCCGGCGCTTGCGGGCGCGGATGGGGCCGGCATCGAGGCCGTGGGCGTCGCACCAGGCGCGCAGCACCTGCGTCGCCGGCCGACCGCTGGCGAGCCTTGCCGCCAGGGCCGCGACGCGGGCCCGCACTCGGGGATGGCTCGGCGCGGAAGCCGTGACGGCGGCCTCCGTCTCCTCGCCTTCGATGTTCGCCACGTCCGGCGCTCCTCGATCCGGCGCCCGCGGCGCGCCGCCGGCAGGTCGCGGCGAGCGCCGTCGTGGGACGACCGTCGCCGGCCGGCATAGCGCTTCGTCGCGCGCCTGTCCTGGCCGGCCGCGGTGCCGACCGGGGGGCGGGACATCCCGCCGCGCCGGACCGCGTTCACCCGCGCGGATGCGTTCAATACGGAAAGGGCCACGTCTTGAGCTTTTGTTTGAAGATCTGCCAGAGCCGGGCGAGGCCGTGGGGCTCGAGGGTCAAGAAGACGATGATCAGCGCGCCCATGATCATCAGCTCGAGATGGCTCGCCAGCTCGACGGCGGCGGCGAGGCCGAGGGCCGAGAGCGTCCGGTCGAGGGCGATCGGCAGCAGCACGATGAAGGCCGCCCCCAAAAAGCCGCCGAGGATGGTCCCGAGCCCGCCGATGATGACCATGAACAGCACGTCGAAGGAGACGTTGATCTCGAAGGCGAGTGCCTCCACGGAGCCGGTGTAGGTGAAGGCCCAGAGCGCGCCGGCGATGCCGATGTAGAAGGAGCTGACGGCGAAAGCGGCGAGCTTGGTCGTCGCCGGGCGGATGCCGATGATCTCGGCGGCGATGTCCATGTCGCGGACGGCCATCCAGGCCCGGCCGAGCTTCGAGCGCGTCAGGTTCTTCGCCATCCAGGCGAGGACGACGACGAGCGCCAGCACGAACAGGTACTTGGCGACCGGCGACGCGGTGCTGCCGGTGACGACCACGCCGGCCACGACCTCGCGCGGCGGCGCGCTGATGACGCCCGAGGCCGAGTAGTTCGTGAACCACGGCTGCTTGTTGTAGAGCCAAACGAGGAAGAACTGCGCGGCGAGCGTCGCCACCGCCAGGTAGAAGCCTTTGATCCTGAGGCTCGGCAGGCCGAAGAGCACGCCGACGAGCGCCGTGATGACGCCCGAGGCGAGCAGGATCAAGACGATGTGGAGCTCCGGGAACGCGGTGGTGAGCTTGTAGGCGGCGAAGGCGCCGGTCGCCATGAAGCCGCCGGTGCCGAGCGAGAGCTGGCCGGCGTAGCCCGTCAGCAGGTTCAACCCGATCGCCGCCAGCGCGTAGACCAGAAACGGCAGCATGATCGAGTTGAGCCAGTAATTGGAGGCCAGTAGCGGCATCGCCACGCCCGCCGCGGCCAGGACGACCGCGATGCCGATGCGGTCCTGGACCAGCGGGAAGATCTGCTGATCGGCGGCGTAGCTCGTCTTGTACTGACCGGTCTCGCGGTAGAACACGGCTCACACCCGCTCGATGATCTTCTCGCCGAAGAGGCCCTGGGGCCGGAAGAGCAGGACGACCGTGGCGAGCATGTAGGCGAACCAGTCCTGCGAGGCGCCGCCGTGCAGATCGACCCAGAACACCTCGAAGACGTTCTCGCCGGCGCCGATGACGAGCCCGCCGAGGATCGCCCCCGGGATCGAGGTCAGCCCGCCCAGCATCAGCACCGGCAGCGCCTTGAGGGCGATCAGCGAGAGCGTGAACTGCACGCCGAGCTTGGCTCCCCACATGATGCCGGCGACCAGGCCGACGAGGCCGGCGATCGACCAGACGATGGTCCAGATCGTCGTCAACGGAATGCCGACGCTCATCGCCGCGGTCGGGTCGTCGGCGACGGCGCGCAGCGCCCGGCCGATGGCGGTGTAGCGGAAGAAGAGGGCGAGCCCGAGCACCAGGAGGCCGCAGACCGCGGCGGCGACGACGTCGAAGCTGTTCATGTACACCCCGCCGACGATCAGCGGCTCGGTGGGGATGCCGATGTCGAGGCGCTTGACGTCCGAGCCCCACAGCGTGAGCCCGAAGCCGTCGAGGAAGAAGGTGATGCCGATCGTCGCCATGAAGAGCGCGATCGGCGGTTGGCCGACGAGCGGGCGCAGCACCGCGCGTTCGATGACGACGGCGAGCGCCACCATCACCACCGCCGCCGCCAGGAGCGCGAGCGGCATCGCCAGGCCCGTCTCCATCAGCCCGACGAAGGTGAGCGCGGCGAACAGCACCATCGCCCCCTGGGCGAAGTTGAACACGCCCGAGGCCTTGAAGATGAGGACGAAGCCGAGTGCCACCAGGGCGTACATCGTGCCCGTCAACAGCCCGCCGATCAGCACCTCGACGAAGAAGGAAGGGGAGCTCGCGATCTCGCTCAAAGGCGTCAACAGGACGGCGTCGAGCACGGCCGTTCTCCCTCGCCGCGGGTCAGCCGTGTCCGACGCCGAGATAGGCGGCGACGACGGCGGGATCGCGCCGCACCGCGGCGGGCTCGCCGTCGGCCAGCAGCTCGCCGTGGTCGAGGACGACGATGCGGTCGGAGATGTCCATGACCACGCCCATGTCGTGCTCGATCAGGGCGACCGTGGTCTGGAGCGCCTCGTTCACGTCCAAGACGAAGCGGCACATGTCCGCCTTCTCCTCCAGGCTCATGCCGGCCATCGGCTCGTCGAGCAGCAGGAGCTCCGGCTCCATCGCCAGGGCGCGGGCGAGCTCGACGCGCTTTTGCAGGCCGTAAGCCAGCCGGCCGACCGCGGTGTGGCGCACGCTCTGCAGCTCCAAAAAGTCGATGATCTCCTCGCAGCGACGCCGATGCGTGATCTCCTCGCGCCGCGCGCGGCCGGCGTAGACCATCTGCTCGAGCCAGGTGCTGCGCATTTTCAGCATCCGCCCCGTCATGATGTTGTCGAGCGTGCTCATGCCCTTGAAGAGCGCGATGTTCTGAAAGGTCCGCGCGATCCCGGCCGCGGCGGCGACGTGCGGCCGCATCCGGGCGAGCGCGCGGCCCTTGAAGGTGACGCGACCCTCCTGCGGCCGGTAGACGCCGTTGATGACGTTCAGCATCGACGACTTGCCGGCGCCGTTGGGGCCGATGATGGCGCGGATCTCGCCGCGCTTGATGTCGAAGCCGACGCTCGAGAGCGCGCGCACGCCGCCGAAGCGCAAGCTGACGTCCTCCACCGCGAGCAGCGTCTCGCCGATCGCGCGGGTGCGGGTGGGTGCTTGGCCGGCGGGCGGGGCGAGCCGGGCGTCGCCGTCCATCACGCCGCCTCCGCGGTGGGAGCGGCGGCCATCACGCCGCCTCCGCGGTGGGAGCGGCGGTGTCGCGGATCGCGATCTCGGCG
>CAZCVH010000237.1:0-3794 GCA_964502115.1 uncultured Geminicoccaceae bacterium | reverse complement strand
GAGGTCGGCGAGCTCAACGGCGTGCGGATCGACGAGGAGGGCTACACCATCGCGTCCTTCACCAACGGCGAGGAGCGCAAGCTCTACAAGCTGCCGGTGGCGACCTTCCCCAACCCGTCGGCGCTCGATCCGAGAAGCGGCAACGTCTACTCGCAGACCGACGTCGCCGGTGAGTTCAACCTGCGCTCCGCCGGCAGCGGCGGCGCCGGCACCATCACCCCCTCCTCGCTGGAGGCCGCCAACGTCGACATCGCCGACGAGTTCTCCAAGATGATCGTCACGCAGCGCGCCTATTCCGCCAGTTCCAAGATCATCTCGACCGCAGATCAGCTATTGGAAGAGCTTCTCCGCATCAGTAGATAGGGAAAACGGCGATCACGGCTAACGTTTTTTCACTAAGATCGAGGTGAGCACTTCATGCTCTTTTCGGTTTTACCAGCGAGGTTGGGGGCTCGTGCAAACGTGGCGTGATCCGGAGACCCGTGATGTCGGCAACCGCACAACCCGAGCTGGCGGTAAAAACGGCCCCTCCCACCGACCTGAGCGACCTGCCGCCGCCCGACACCCGGCGCTGGGTGGCCCGGCGCAAGGCCCAGGTCGTCCAGGCGGTCCGCGCCGGCCGCCTGAGCCTCGATCAGGCCTGCGAGCGCTACCAGCTGTCACCGGAGGAGTTCATCGCCTGGGAGCGCACCATCACCCGCCACGGCGTCGGCGGCCTGCGGGTCACCCGCCTCAAGAGCTACCGCGGCTGAGGCATTAACCACCGCTTAGCCGCGAGCGCGCACAACGGCAGCCGTCATCAACGGTCGGTGGGTGCGCGCGGTGGCGAAGGACGACGACGAGCAGCAGGTCGAGACGGCGATGCCGCCCGCCGACCCGCTCGCGCGCCTGACGGCCCGCGTCAAACGCCTCGGCCCGGCCCGGCTCGCCGCCATCGGCGGCCTGGTCCTGGGCCTCGCCGGCTTCGCCCTCTTCTTGGCGTTGTCGCTCGGCCGCGCCGACTACGCCTTGTTGTTCACCGACCTCGAGCCGGCCGACGCCCAGACCGTGGTCGAGCGGCTGGAGGCGATGGACGTGTCCCACCGCCTCACCCGCGACGGCAGCGCGATCCTCGTGCCCGAGGGCGAGCGCATGCGCCTTCGGATGGCGCTCGCCGAGGACGGACTGCCGGGCTCGGGGCGGGTCGGCTACGAGATCTTCGACGACCGCTCGCTGCTCGGCAGCACCCGGTTCGAGGCCAACGTCAACCTGTTGCGCGCGCTCGAGGGCGAGCTCGGCCGTACCATCACCACCCTCGACGTCGTCGACCGCGCCCGCGTCCACCTGGTGCGGCCGGAGCGCGAGCTCTTCCAGCGCGAGACGGCGCGGGCCTCGGCCTCGGTCGTGGTCAACCTCGGCCGCCGTGGCGGGCTCGGCGCCGAGCAGGTCGCCGCCGTCCGCCAGCTGGTCGCCGGCGCCGTCCCGTGGCTCGAGGCCACCCAGGTCACCGTCGTCGACGACCAGGGCCGGCTCCTGGCCGGCACCGAGGACGACCCGGACGGCGTGCTCCCCGGACGGGCCGAGAAATTTCAGCGTCAGCAGGAAGAGCGCATCGGCGAGCGCATCCGCGCCCTCCTGGAGCGCTCGCTCGGGCGCGGCAACGTCGAGGTCAGCGTCGCCGCCGAGATCGACTTCGATCAGGTGACGACGACCTCGGAGGAATACGACCCCGACAGCCAGATCGCCCGCAGCCGCCAGATCGTCGAGGAGCAGAGCGAGTTCGTCGACCCCGAGGATGCGGCGGTCACCGTCGAGAACAACCTGCCCATGGGCGAAGAGGAGGCGGCCGGCCCCGCCAGCAGCGAGCGCACCACGCGCACCGAGGAAACCGTCAACTTCGAGATCTCGAAGACGGTGCGCAACTACGTCCAGACGGGCGGGCGCATCAACCGCCTCTCGATCGCCGTGCTGGTCGACGGCACCTACGACACCAACGCCGCCGGCGAGAGTATCTACCAGCCCCGCAGCGAGGCGGAGCTGGCGGAGATCGCCACGTTGGTGCGCGGCGCCGCCGGCGTCGACGCCGAGCGCGGCGACGTCGTCGAGGTGGTGAACCGTCCCTTCGCCACGCCCGCGCCGGCGGCCCCGCCCGCGCGCGATCCGTGGACCGTCGCCGGCGATCTGTGGCGCGCCTTCGGCGAGGCGGCGACGCTGATCCTGGCGACGCTTCTGGTCGTCGTCTTCGTCGCCCGGCCGCTGTTGAAGAAGGCCTTCCCGGCCGAGCCGGGACCCGCGCTCGAAACCGACAGCGGCCTCACCGTGACCCACGAGGGCCAGGTGCTCGTGGAGCCCGGCAGCGCCGCCGCCGTCGCCGCCGAGGTCGAGCAGGAGCAAGAGCAGATGCTCCAGCTCAACCAGATCCGCGGCCAGATCCGCGCCTCGCTGCTCGGTCGCGTCACCGGCCTCATCGACGAGTATCCCGAGGAGGCCACGCGGGTCGTCCGCCACTGGCTGCACACGGACTGAACCATGGGCACCATCACCGACTACAACAAGCTGAACGGCCAAGAGAAGGCGGCGATCATCATGCTCGCCGTCGGCGAAGACCAGGTCGGGCACATATTCTCGCGCCTCGATATCGACGAGATCAAAGAGATCTCGCAGATCATGTCGGGGCTGGGCTCGGTCGACAGCGAGGTGGTGGAGCGCATCCTGCGCGAATACGCCGAGCACATGAACAGCGCCGGCAGCATCGTGGGCTCCTACGACACGACCGAGCAGTTGCTGAACCGCTTCCTCGACGACGAGCGGGTCGAAGCGATCATGGACGAGATCCGTGGCCCGGCCGGCCGCACGGTCTGGGACAAGCTCGGCAACGTCAACGAGGCGGTGCTCGCGTCCTATCTCAAGAACGAGTACCCGCAGACGGTCGCCGTCGTGCTGTCGCGGATCCGCCCCGACCACGCCGCCCGCGTTCTCGCCAACCTGCCCGAGGACCTCGCTATCGAGGTCGTCATGCGCATGCTGCGCATGGAAGTCGTCCAAAAGGACATTTTGGCCGACGTCGAGAAGACGCTGCGGGCCGAATTCATGAGCAACCTCGCCCGCACCAACCGCCGCGACAACCACGAGGTGATGGCGGAGATCTTCAACTTCTTCGACCGCAACACCGAGGGGCGCTTCCTGAGCATGCTCGAGCAGCGGCACAAGGACGCCGCCGACAAGGTCCGCGGGCTGATGTTCACCTTCGAGGATCTGGTCAAACTCGACGCCGCCGGCGTGCGCGCGCTTTTGCGCGGCCTCGACCAGAAGCGGCTCGCCATCGCCCTCAAGGGCGGCAGCCAGAAGGTCAAAGACCTGTTCTTCACCAACATGTCCGAGCGGGCCGGCAAGCTCTTGAAGGAAGACATGGAGAATATGGGACCGGTGCGGCTGCGGGACGTCGAGGAGGCCCAGAACGTGCTGGTCAACACGGCGAAGGAGCTGGCGGCGCAGGGCGAGATCTTCCTCGCCGATACCAAAGACGACGAGCTGGTGTTCTGAGCGATGACGCACTTCGAGCCCGACACCAGCTTCATGCGCCGCCGCCGCGGCAGTGGCGACGCGCGCCGCAGCCTCGCCGCGGTGCTCACCGACAGCGCCCAGGCCGAACCGCCCGCGCCGCCGCCCGACATCTTCACCTCGGCGGCCGCGAGCGAGCCGGTCGCGGACGAGCCGGCCGCGCCGGTCGACGCCCCGGGCGAGCCGGCGCCGAGCGCGCCCGGGGAGATCGGAAGAGCACACGTCTGAACTCCAGTCACGTGAAACGATCTCGT
>CAZCVH010000236.1:0-3799 GCA_964502115.1 uncultured Geminicoccaceae bacterium | reverse complement strand
TCGGCTCGCTCGAGCGGTTCACCGGCATCCTGATCGAGCACCACGCCGGCCATCTACCGCTCTGGCTTGCCCCGGTGCAGGTCGTGGTGGCGACCATCACGGACGCGGCCGATCTCTGGGCGGTCGATGTCGCGGAAGCGCTACGCGAAGCCGGACTGCGCGTCGAGACCGACCTGCGCAACGAGAAGATCGGCTACAAGGTGCGTGAGCACGCGCTGAAGAAGGTGCCGGTCCAGATCGCCCTTGGCGCTCGCGAGGCGGAAGAGCAAACCGTCACCATCCGCCGCCATGGCCCGGCCGAGACGCAAACCTTTCCCTTGTCTGAGGCGGTCACGGCGCTCGCGAGGGATGCCAAGTCCCCCAAGGCGGCGTGATGCGAGGCGTGCCTGTTCCAACTCTGTCGATCTGCCTGAGGTGCCGCGACGGGCGCGAATCGGCGCACGGCGACGCGCGGGGCGGCGCACGGCTGGCCGAGGCCGTTTGCGATCTAGTGGCGCGGCAGGGCTGCGATGCGGACATGCGCGGTGTGCGCTGCATGAGCCAGTGCAAGCGTTCCTGTGTCGTGTCGCTGACCGCCCCCGGCGCATTCACCTATGTCTTTGGCGATCTCGACCCCGAGGCTCCCGATCATGCGCAGGCCATTCTCGACCTGATCCCGCTCTACCGCAGCGCACCGGAGGGGTTCCTGGCCCGCAACGCGCGCCCGGAACCGCTGCGGGCGTCCATTCTGGGCCGTTTGCCGCCCATCGGCACGGCGAGCGAACTTGTGACGGACCTGAGCGCAATAACACCAGGAGGAGCGCGCCGGTGAGCTGTCCTGATCCCGCGCCCGCCGCACTGGAATTCGACACCGTGAGTTGGGGCGACGGCATCCTGCACCCGGTGAGTCTCGAGGTGCAGCCCGGCCGCGTCCTCGGCGTGCTGGGTCCGAACGGAGCGGGCAAATCGACCCTTTTGCGGCTCATTTACCGGTATCACAAGCCACGCACGGGACGCGTCCTGATCGACGGCGCGGACATACACGCCATGGCGCAGCGGCAGGTGGCCCGGCGCGTCGCCGCCGTCCTGCAAGAACAGCCCACCGACTTTTCGCTGACCGTGGCGGAGATCGTCGCACTCGGCCGTGCACCCTACCGGCAGGGGTTCTCTGGCCTGTCGGACCGCGATCGCCACCTCGTGGACCATGCGCTCGACCGGCTCGATCTCCACGGTCTGGCGCATCGCACGATGGGGGTTCTGTCGGGCGGAGAGCGGCAGCGCGTGATGGTGGCTCGCGCCCTTGCACAGGAGCCGACCCTAATCGTCCTGGACGAACCGACCAACCATCTCGACATCCGTCATCAGTTGCAAGTTCTCCGGCTCGTCAAGGACCTCGGCATAACAGTCGTCGCGTCGCTGCACGACCTGAACCTCGTGCACGGGTTTGCGGATGATCTTCTTGTGCTCGAGAACGGACGACCGCTAGCGGTCGGCGCAACGGCCAAGGTGCTAACGCCCGACTTGATCGCCTCCGCCTTTGGCGTGCGGGCTGTGTCGCACGGATCGGCGCGGTTCGAATTTTCACTTTTCGACGATGAACAGCTGGAGGTCGCAGAATGAAACATCTATCGGTGGCGCTGACTGCGCTCACACTCTTGATAGGTATAAGTCCCGCACTCGCCCATCCCGTGACCGTACAAAGCTGCGACCGCCAGGTCATATTCGACGACCCTCCTACGCGCGCGGCCTCGAACGACGTCAACCTGACTGAAATGATGCTCGTGCTCGGCCTTGCAGACCGGATGGTCGGCTATACCGGCATCTCGGGCTGGAACAAGCTCGACGAAGAAATGCGTGCCGGTGTCGCCGAACTTCCAGAACTGTCCGAACGCTACCCCTCGCGCGAAGTGCTGATCGGCGCCGATCTTGATTTCTGGTTCGCGGGCTGGAACTACGGCATGCGCGTCGGTGGAGAGGTAACGCCCGACACGCTCGCGCCGTTCGGCATCGCGGTCTACGAGCTGACCGAAAGCTGCATCCACATCATGGATCGCGACCGCATCGCGATCGACGACATGTTCACCGACATTCGCAACCTCGGCGCGATCTTCGGCGTGTCCGACCGTGCCGAAGCGCTGATCGAGGGCTGGCAGGCGGAGCTGGCCGACATCGGTTCGACGATCCCCGAAAGCGATCCGCTGCGCGTCTTCGTCTATGACAGCGGTGAGGACACGCCCTTCACCGCAGGGCGCTATGCCATGCCGACCGCGATGATAGAGGCGGCGGGCGGGCGCAACATCATGGACGATGTCGAAAGCAGCTGGACCCGCGTGGCATGGGAGCCCGTGGTCGAACGCGACCCCGAGGTCATCGTGATCGTCAACTATGGCGAGGTCACCGCCGAGGAGAAGATCGCGTTCATGAAGTCGAACCCCGCCTTCGCCGAGATCGACGCGGTGGTGAACGACCGGTTCGTCGTGCTCGAGTACGTCGAGGCGACGCCGGGGCCGCGTAATATCCGTGCGATCCGCACCCTGGCCGACGCCTTCCACTCGGAGTGATCACCAATGCGGACCGTTGCCGGGCCCGAAACGGCCGCCCCAGCGATGGCGCCGCAAACGCGCATGTCGATGCTGTCGCGGCCGGTGCGCGCCATCGGGTGGCTCGGCGGGCTCGGGGCGCTGGTGCTATCGATCTCGGCGGCGATCAGCCTCGGGGCGGTGGCGATCCCGCTCGGCACGGTCTGGGGCGTCCTGCTCGATCGGGCCGCACCGGGGCTGATCGAGCCGGGCTGGTCCGCTGGGCGCGCCGCGATCGTCTGGGATATCCGGATGCCGCGTGCGCTGCTCGCGGCGTTGGTCGGGGCGGGGCTGGCGCTGGTGGGGGCGGTGCTGCAATCGGTCACGCGCAACCCGCTGGCCGATCCATACCTCCTCGGCATCTCCTCGGGCGGTGCCTTCGGTGCCATTCTCGCCCTCTTGCACACGGGGATGTTCGTCGGGCCGGCCACGGTGCCGATGATGGCCTTTCTGGGCGCGTTGTCGGCCACGGGTATCGTCCTCGTGCTCGCCAACTTTGCCAATGCGACAAGTGCCGACCGTCTGGTGCTCACCGGTGTCGCCGTCTCGTTCATCGTAATGTCACTGGCCAATGCTCTGATCTTCCTGGGAGATCCCCGCGCGTCGCATACGGTCGTGTTTTGGATGCTCGGCGGCCTCGGCCTAGCACAATGGTCGTACCTTCTGTTTCCCGCGATCGTTCTTCTGGTGGCGGGCATCTGGCTGCGGAGTGTCGCGCCGAGCCTGAACGCCATGACCATCGGCGACGAAAGCGCGGCGACGCTGGGAATTCCCGTGGCCCGCTTCAGGCTTGCCGTCTTTGTGGTGGGGGCGTTGGTGACCGGCGTCATGGTCGCCTATTCGGGCGTGATCGGCTTCGTGGGTCTGATGATCCCGCATATCGTGCGGCTGCTGGTCGGCGGCGACGCCGCGCGCGTCGTTCCGGTCGCCATGCTGACGGGGGCAACCTTTCTCATCTGGGCCGACATCGCCGCGCGCACCCTGATGCGGCCCGAGGACATCCCCATCGGCGTCATCACGGGCGTCGTCGGCGGCGCGTTCTTCATCTGGTTGCTGAAGCATCGGTCCGGTCGGATGTGAGGACCCTCCTCACCACGGTCGTGACGAGCCCGGCCACGCTCGCGGCCGCAGCGGCTCCCCGGCCCGGCTGGCCCAGGTCGAAGGGGTCGTCCTCGTCCTGCTCGTGGTCGTGCCGTTCTCGCTGCCGGGCGCGCCGGTGGCGCGCGTGCTCGGCTTCACGA
>CAZCVH010000235.1:0-3802 GCA_964502115.1 uncultured Geminicoccaceae bacterium | reverse complement strand
CTGGAAGGAGTTCGAGATGGAGGTGGTCCGCGACCACGCGGACAACTGCATCATCATCTGCGCGATCGAGAACGTCGATCCGATGGGCGTGCACACCGGCGACAGCATCACCGTCGCGCCGGCGCTGACCTTGACGGACCGCGAATATCAGCTGATGCGCAACGCCTCGATCAAGGTGCTGCGCGAGATCGGCGTCGACACCGGCGGCTCCAACGTCCAGTTCGCGATCGATCCGACCTCGGGGCGCATGGTCGTCATCGAGATGAACCCGCGCGTCTCGCGCTCCTCGGCGCTGGCCTCGAAGGCCACCGGCTTTCCGATCGCCAAGGTCGCCGCCAAGCTCGCCGTCGGCTACAGGCTCGACGAGGTCCAAAACGACATCACCAAGGTGACGCCGGCGAGCTTCGAGCCGACGATCGACTACGTCGTCACCAAGATCCCGCGCTTCACCTTCGAGAAGTTCCCGGAAACGCTGGGCGAGCTCGGCACCGCGATGAAGTCGGTGGGCGAGGCCATGGCGATCGGGCGGACCTTCGCCGAGAGCCTGCAGAAGGCGCTGCGCTCGTTGGAGACCGGTCTCGCCGGCCTCGACGAGATCGACATCCCCGGCGCCGTCGGCGACGACGTCGAGACGGCGGCGCGCGCGGTCTTGAGCCGCGCCACCCCGCAGCGGCTGCGGTTCGCCGCGCAGGCGTTGCGCCTCGGGCTGACGGTGGAGGCGATCCGGCAGGCGACCGGCTACGACCCGTGGTTCCTGCACCAGCTCCAGCATATCGTCGACGCCGAGAAAGCGGTGGCGGCGCAGGGTCTGCCCACCACGGCGGCGGGCTTCGTCGCGCTCAAATCCATGGGCTTCTGCGACGCGCGGTTGGCCGAGCTCACCCACCTGAGCGAGGCCGAGGTCCGCCGCGCCCGCGAGGCCTTGGGCGTGCGCCCGGTCTACAAGCGGATCGACACCTGCGCCGGCGAGTTCCCCTCGCCCACGCCTTACCTCTACGGCGTCTACGAGCCGCCGGCGGTCGAGGGGGCGGCGCCGGAGTGCGAGGCCGAGCCCAGCGACCGTCGCAAGATCGTCATCATCGGCGGCGGCCCCAACCGGATCGGTCAGGGCATCGAGTTCGACTACTGCTGCGTCCACGCGGTCCAGGGTCTCGCCGCCGCCGGGTTCGAGACCATCATGGTCAACTGCAACCCGGAGACGGTCTCGACCGACTACGACACCGCCGACCGGCTCTATTTCGAGCCGCTCACCGCCGAGGACGTCGTCGCCATCTGCAAGCGCGAGGCGGCGGCCGGCGAACTCGTCGGCGCGATCGTTCAGCTCGGCGGGCAGACGCCCTTGAAGCTGGTGCCGGCGCTCGAGGAGGCCGGCATCCCGGTGCTGGGCACCCCGCCCGATTCCATCGACCTCGCCGAGGACCGCGAGCGTTTCAAGGGCCTGCTCGACCGCCTCGGCCTCAAGCAGCCGGCGAACACCATCTGCCTCGCCCACGAGAACGTGCTCGAGGTCGCCGACCGGCTGGGCTACCCGCTGGTGGTGCGGCCCTCCTACGTCCTCGGCGGCCGCGCCATGCGCATCGTCCACGGCCCCGAGGACATCAAGGCGTTCCTCGGCGCGCTCGACCACGACACCAAGAATGGCCCGATCCTGTTGGACGGCTATCTCGAGAACGCCATCGAGGTCGACGTCGACGTCGTCGCCGACGACCGCGCCGTGCGCATCGCCGGCATCATGGAGCACATCGAGGAGGCCGGCATCCATTCCGGCGACAGCGCCTGCTCGCTGCCGCCCTACTCGCTCGACGACGCCATGCGCGGCGAGATCGCGCGCCAGGCCGACGCCCTCGCCCGTGCTCTCGACGTGCGCGGGCTGATGAACCTCCAGCTCGCGATCAAGGGCGGCGAGGTCTACGTCCTCGAGGTGAACCCGCGGGCCTCGCGCACCGTGCCTTTCGTCGCCAAGACGATCTGCCGGCCGATCGCGCGCATCGCCGCGCGGGTGATGGCGGGCGAGGCGCTCACCGAGCTGTTGGACGAGGTGCCCGCGCTCGACCACGTCGCGGTCAAAGAGGCCGTCTTCCCGTTCGCGCGCTTTCCGGACGTCGATCTCCTGCTCGGCCCGGAGATGAAGTCGACCGGCGAGGTCATGGGCCTCGATCGCGGCTTCGGGCGCGCCTTCGCCAAGGCCCAGATGGCCGCCGGTGCACTCCTGCCCGAGCGGGGGACCGTCTTCGTCTCGGTCCGCGACGGCGACAAGGCGGGCATCGTCGAGCCGGTGCGCGAGCTGTTGGCGCTGGGCTTCGACGTCATGTCGACCATCGGCACCCGGCGCGCGCTGGAGGCGGAGGGTCTCGAGGTGGCGGCGGTCCACAAGGCGCACGAGGGTCGGCCCAACATCGTCGATCTGATCACCGACGGGGCGGTGGCGATGGTGATCAACACCACCGAGGGGGCGCAGGCGATCCGCGACAGCTTCGCGCTGCGCCGCGCCGCGCTGGTCCAGCGGGTGCCGTACTACACCACCGGGGCCGGCGCGCGGGCGGCGGTGCGGGCGATGCGCGCCCTGCGCACCGCTCCGCTGGAAGTGCGCCCGTTGCAATCTTACGCCGCATCCTTAGAGTAAACGGTTCGACGAACGGCGCCGTGGCGAACGCCACGGCGCTACAAGCGCATTCGAGGCACGATGGGATGCTGAGCAAGACGCCGATGACGCCGGACGGCCATGCGCGTCTGGCCGCCGAACTGAAGCGGCTGAAGAGTGAAGAACGCCCCAACGTGATCAAGCAGATCGCGGAAGCGCGCGAGCACGGCGATCTGTCCGAGAACGCGGAGTACCACGCCGCCCGCGAGCGTCAGAGTTTCATCGAGGGCCGCATCCTGGAGCTCGAGGACAAGCTCAGCCGTGCGGAAATCATCGACATCTCTCAGCAGAACGGCTCCAAGGTGATGTTCGGAGCCCGGGTCAAGCTCGTCGACGAGGAGACCGACGCCGAGACCGCCTATCGCATCGTCGGCCCCGACGAAGCCGACATCAACGCCGGCCTGCTGTCGATCAACTCGCCGGTGGCGCAGGCGGTGTTGGGTAAGGAGGCGGGCGACAGCGTCGAGGTGGCGACCCCGGGCGGCGTCCGTTACTTCGAAATCCTCGAAGTCAATTTCGACTGAGCCACCCTCTGCGGACGACGAGGTCTGGGGACTGCTGGACGACCGCGCGGGGCACGCCCGCCAGGTCGAAGGGGTGGTCGCCGCGCTCGGCGGCGGCCGGCTGATCCGCCTCGCCTACGCCCGGCCGCTCGCCCGCCCCGACCTCCTCGCCCCGGCCACGCTCGGCCATCTCGACGAAGCCGCCGCGCGCGCCGCCTCGACGCCGCCGTGGCCGCGGATCGCCGTCGCCGCCGGGCGCCGTCCGGCCGCGGTGCTGCGCGCCTTGAAGCGGCGCGCCGGCGAACACCTCTTCGCCGTCCAGCTGATGCGGCCCGGCCGTCTCACCGGCTTCGATCTGGTCGCGGTGCCCGCGCACGACCGTCCGCGGCCCGACCCGCGCGTGGTCACCACGCTCGGCGCGCCCCACCCTTTCGACCGCGCCACGCTCGACCGGGCGCGGCCGGAGCTGCCCGCCGCCGCGGCGGCGGTGGCGCCGCCCTACGTCACGGTATTGGTGGGCGGGCCGACCCGCGGCGTGCGGTTCGGTCTCGGCGACGTCGACCGCCTCGCCGCGGCGGTGGACGGGCTCGCCCGCGCGCTCGGCGCCGGCGTCCTGGCGACGACGAGCCGGCGCAGCCCGCCCGGCGCCGCGGCGCGG
>CAZCVH010000234.1:0-3896 GCA_964502115.1 uncultured Geminicoccaceae bacterium | reverse complement strand
CTCGCGGGTGCCGAGCTCGTCGATGCGGCGACGGACGACCTCGAGCGATTGCTGGATCACGGAATCGATCAGCGCATCGAGCCCACCCTCGGAGAAGGCGATGCGGACCCGATCGCCCTCATCCTCGACCTCGTAACGGCGCTGATAGTCGAAGCCGCCGGTCACGGGGTTCACCGAGCCGCGGGGGTTGAGCTCCTCGATCACCGCCAAGGCGGCGTCGCGGTCATCCGGATTCACCAGCCGGAAGGTGACGCGCTGATCGCGCACGCCGAGCCCGCGATAGCGGATGCGCTCGGTCCTGAGCGCGCGGCGGACGTCGCTCACCAGCGTCTCGAGGCGGTCCTGGATGACGGCGTCGAGGTCGGCTTCCAAGAGCAAGTGCGAACCGCCCTGCAGGTCGAGCCCGAGGTTGATCTGGCCCGACGGCACCCACGACGGCCAGCTCTCGACGGTGTCCTTCGAGAAGAGGTTCGGCAGCGTCAGCAGCAGGGCGAGCAGGCACACCCCTCCGACCACAGCCGCGAAGACGTTCGAGACGCGCAGCACGGCGGCGCCTTCAGCGCCCGAGTAGGCGGTCGAACAGCCCCTTCTTCTGACCGCCGCCCCCGCCCCGGTCGTTGGCGGGGGTGGCGCTTTTTCCCTGTTCGGCGCGGGTCAGATTTTCGCTGACGGTCGGCCGCGCCACCTTCACCTTGACGTTTTGCGCGATCTCGACTTCGAGCGCATTGTCGTCGATCACCCGCGACACCGAGCCGTAGATCCCACCCGAGGTGACGATCTTGTCGCCCTTCTTGGTCGCTTGCACCATCTCACGATGTTCGCGCATCCGCTTCTGCTGTGGCCGGATCAACAAGAACCAGAAGACGACGAAGATCAGGATCAGCGGTAGCAACGAGACGAGGAAACTCGGCTCGCCACCGGCAGCCTGGGCGTAGGCGGGGGAAATCAACATGGCGGATCCGGGTCGGCTGGAAGGTGTGTCGCGTATATAGCCGCCGCATCGAGGTTTGCAAACGCCGCCACCGGCGCCTATCACGCGGGCTTGCTCGACCGCCGAGACCGCGATGACCGAGGCCCATCCGCTCGCCCCGCTGCTCGCCCGCATCGCCGACGCCCTCGAGGCCGACCGGCCGGCCCGCCGGCCGCTCGATCTCGACGCCGCCGACGCTTTCGTCTGGCAGGCCGAGCGCGCGCAGCTGAAGCCGGTGGGGACGGTGCGCGCGCTGCCGCTGCCGATCCTGCAGGGTATCGATCACGTCCGCGACACCCTCGCCGGCAACACGCGGCGCTTCGCCGAGGGTCTGCCCGCCAACAACGCGCTGTTGTGGGGCGCGCGCGGCATGGGCAAGAGCTCGCTGGTGAAGGCGGTGCACGGCGCGATCGTCGCCGAGCGTCCCGGCGCGCTCGCGCTCATCGAGATCCATCGCGAGGACCTCGCCAGCCTGCCGGAGCTGTTGGGCGGCCTGCGCGCGAACCCGCGCCGGTTCCTGCTGTTTTGCGACGACCTCTCCTTCGACGCCGGGGAGAGCAGCTACAAGTCGCTCAAGGCGGTACTCGAGGGTGGGCTCGAGGGCAAACCCGACAACGTCCTGTTCTACGCCACCTCCAACCGTCGCCACCTGATGCCGCGCCCGATCATCGACAACGAGCGCGAACAGGCGATCCATCCGGGCGAGGCGGTGGAGGAGAAGGTCTCGCTGTCCGACCGGTTCGGGCTCTGGCTCGGCTTCTACGCCTGCGATCAGGCCACCTTCCTCGCAATGGTGCGGGGCTACGCCCGGCATTTCGCGCTGCCGATCGACGGCGACGCGCTCGACCGCGCCGCGCTCGAATGGGCGCAGACACGGGGCGCCCGCTCGGGACGGGTGGCGTGGCAGTTCATCCAGGACCTCGCCGGCCGGCTCGGCCGCGAACTCGCCGCACCGCGTCGTTAACGGACCCTTGAGGACGGTCGTTTAGGCTCGCGGAACAGTCGCCCGCCAGCTTCGACGAGGTCGCCCCGTGTCCCGGCATCCCGCGCGCCTCCTTCTTCTCGCCCCGCCGCCGCGCCGGCAAGACCTGGAAGCCCGGTTGAGCGCGGCCGCCACGGCGGTGACGGTGATCGCCGCTACACCGGAAACGGCGGTGCAGGCGCTGGCCGACGGGCCGCTCGACCTCGTCGTCCTGGCGCCGAAGCGGCCGCCGGCACCGGCCTGGGCCCGCGATCTCGCCCGCGCCTGCGCACCGGCGCCGGTGGTGTTGCTCTGGCCGGAGGAGGCCGAGGAGGCCGGCGATGCGCCCGCGGAACTCGCCGGCGTCGCCGCCTGTCTGCCCGGCCCGGCACGGCTCGCCCAGACGGTCACCGCGCTGTTGACGCGCCACGCCGCGGGCGTCGCCGGCGCCCTCAACGACATCCTCGCCCGGGTCACCGAGCCCTTGCTCCTGGTCGACGGCGACGGCCACATCCTCGCCGCCAACGCTCCCTTCGGCGCACTCACCGGCTGGAGCGAAGCCGCGCTGGTGGGCCACGCGCTCGACACCGTCGTGCCCGACGCCGTGGCGGCACGGGTGGCGGCGCCGGCCGGCGGTGAATGGTCGGCGAGCGCGGTGCCGCTCGCCGTGCGCGCCGGCGAGCCGGCCGTGACCGCCGAGGTCCGGGCGTCGATCGTCCGGCTCGCGGGCGGGCGCGCGACCTGGCTCTTGCGCTTCGAGCGTTCGGCCACGGCGCAAGCGCCGCTCGATCCCGCCGCGGCCACCGAGGCGATCGATACCCTCAGCCGCCGAACGCGCGCCGCCGGCGACCAGCTCGGCGGCGCCCAGGTCCGGGTGATCGGGCTCGGCCGCGCCCGCCACATCCTCGGCGCGCAGTGGACCCGCTTTCACCAGCACATCGCGCTGGTGTGCGAGAGCACGATCCAGCGCGAACTCGGCCCGCAGGACGTGGTCGTGAAAACGACGACCGGCGACTACCTCGTCTGCTTCGGCTGCGACGACGACGACGAGGCCGATCGCCGCGCCGATCGCTTGCAGGCGACGATCGACCGCCGTCTCTTCGGCGAGGAGGCCGACGCGCTGACCCGCACCGAGGGCGGCCGCGAGGCCCTCGATGCCCTGTCGGTGGAGGTGGAGGCGGCGGTGTTGCCGCCCGACGCCGCCGCCAAGCCGCAGGACGTCCCCGAGCGCTTCGCGCACGCCTGTGTCGAACGGCGCCGCGCCCGTCTCGCCGACTTCAACCGCCGGCTCGAGGATCTGCGCACCAGCGGCACCTTGCAGCTGCTCGGCATGGCGACGACGCGCGGCCTGCTCCCCAAGCTGGTGCGCGCGCAGTGGTTCCCGCCCGACTACGCCCGCCTGCAGCGGCTCGCCGAGCGCGCCCACCGGCTCGACGATCTCCGGCTCACGCTCGACCTGCGGCGGCTCGCGCTGGTCGACAGCGCCGAGACCAACGGGGTGTTCGAGGACGCCGCGGCGATCGTCGATCTCCACCTCACCACCGTCGAGCGCCGCAAGACCTGGGACGCGCTGCTACCGGTGATCCAGGATCTGGCGGGCTCGACGCGCCGCTGGCTGGTGCCGAACCTCGTCGGTGTGCCGGACGACGCCCATGCCGGCCGGCTGCGGGACGCCGTCGTCACCCTCAAGCCGTTCGCGCGGACGCCGACGCTGACGCTGACGGCCCGCCAGCTCGCCACTCTCGACCTCGCCGTCCTGCCGACCCGGCTGTTCGTCGTCACCGCCGCCGAGGCCGCGGTCGCGCTCGAAAGCGACCTCGTCCACCGCGTGCGCGAGCGCCTCGAGCACGCCCAGGCCAAGCTCGCCGTCGACGGCGGCGGCTGCGAGCTCGCCGCCGCGCTCGGCGCCAGCCTGCGGAGATCGGAAGAGCACACGTCTGAACTCCAGTCACGTGAAACGATCTC
>CAZCVH010000233.1:0-3910 GCA_964502115.1 uncultured Geminicoccaceae bacterium | reverse complement strand
GCCGTGACCGCGGACGGTACAACGGACCCCTCCGAGGGCGCTTCCGACTATGCCGTTCTCAGGCGACTTCTCGACGCGCAGGCGGAACCGCGAGTCGAGGCAATCGACGGCGTGCGACCGGCGGTCACGTCTGTCCGAGAAAAGGTCGACGAATTCAACGAGATCTTCGACGCCATCGACTTTTCCGCAATCACCACCCAGATGGCCGGGCTCGACCGGATCAGCGAACTGCTCGACGCCCTCAAAGTGCCGCTCGACATCGCCGTGTCCGCGCTGGAGCCGATCAAGCCGTTGCTCGACGCGATCGGGATTCTCTCCGAGCTCGTGGACTCGGTCGTGGACTTCGTGGTCGAGACCCTTGGCCTCGGCGGTCTGCTCGACGCTGCGGAGGACGCGATCGCCGAATTGCTGCCGTCGCCCGACCTGTTCGACCAACTCGTCGAGCTCGTCGAGCCGCTCAACGAGATCCTGAACGAGATGATCGACGAGGCCCTGGGCGCTGTAGCCATGCTCGCCGACGTCGAGTTCGCGGCGTTCGGTGACGGGTTCGGGGACGCGCTGCAGGGGGTCACCGGCTGGGCCGACGATGGCGACGACGTGCTGCGCGGCGACGACGGGCCCGACATCCTCGACTCGCTCGGCGGCGACGACACGATCCGGGCCGGTGGTGGCGACGACATCATCGTGGCGGGCGCGGGGAACGACGAGATCCACGGTGAAGGCGGCAACGATTTCATCCATTTCGACGCCAGTTTCACCGAGTACGAACTGGCCCGCGACGCCGCGGGCGACATCGTCGTCAGCCACGTCAAGCCCCGCGGGTCGTTCAACAGCGGCGTCGACGTGCTCAAGGCGCTCGACGATGGCGATCTGGTGGGCTTCTCCGACATCACCTTCACGGGGCGCGAGCTGAAGAACGCGCTCATCGGCGGATCGGTCCTGAAGGGCACGCCCAAGGCCGATCTGATGTTCCTCAACTCCACCGGTCAAAAGATCGACGGTTTCTACGTCGCCGAAGGCTTGGCCGGCGACGATCGGATCTTCGGCTCGACCGAGAACGACCGGTTGCTCGGCGGGAGAGGCGACGACGTGCTGTTTCCTGGCCAGGGCGACGACGAGGCGATCGGCGGGCGAGGCGTCGACACTTTCCAGGTGCTCGCGGGGGCACGACGCGCCCTGCGGATCGACCTCGAGGCCGGCACGGCATTCGGCGAGGGCTCGGACGATGTCATCGACATCGAGAACGTGGTCGTCATGCCCGACCAGAAGCACGTCGTGCGCGGTACGGACGACGCCAACACGATTTTCACTGCGAGCGGCATCGACGTCATCACGGGGCGCGGCGGCGACGACACGATCAGTGCGGGCGGCGAGGACGACTATATCATCGGCGGCGCCGGGGCCGACCGGATCGACGCCGGCGGCGGATACAACGTGATGATCTCCGGCAGCGCCGCGGCGCGCGGTGTGCGGGACGTCTACACGGGCGGCCCGGGCACCGACGTGGTCGCCTATACCTCGTCGGCCAACGTGATCAGGTTCGACATCAACGACCAGAGCGACGATCCCTCGGTCTTTCAGCAGCTCAAGACCTACATGGAGGGGATCGAGGACAGCGGCCGGGTAAGGATCGACGGCACCACGGGCCGGGTCGCCCGCTTCGACGACCAGGGCAACCGTGTGACCACCGACGTCACCGAGGGCGTCGAGGGCTTCGTCGGCTCCGACAGGGACGACCTGCTCATCGGCGGCCCGGTGGCGCGGTCCCTCCACGGCGCGGGCGGAGACGACGTCATCCGCACGAACGGCACGGCCTCCGTGAACGGCGGCGACGGCGACGACCTGATCCGTGTCGAGCGGGTCGATGGCGGCGCGACTCGTGTTCTGGTCTCGGGCGGATCCGGCCGTGACCGTATGGAACTCGACGGCGTCGGCGAGGCGCGCTGGTTCTATAAGGTCGAGAGCGCCATCTCGCTTCAGCTCCGCGCCCTCGACATCTCGACCGAAGGCGATGACCTGCGCAACGAGCGGGAGGCGACCTTCTCGCTGAAGCCTCGCGGCGTCGAGGAGATCGTGCTGGGCGACTACGCCGACCACGCGATCTTCGAGCCCGGCGGAACCCGGAAGATCACCTTCGAACTCGGAGGCGGCGACGACCGCTTCGATGGCGAGAACGGGTTCGCCGAGGTGCTGGCCGGCGAGGGCGACGACGTCGGCAACTTCTTCAGCGGCGGCGGGGGGATCTTTCGAGGTGGCCCCGGCGACGACGTCTCGATCTGGAGCGACACCAATAGGGAAAACGCCGCCTCGATGGGCGCGGGCAGCGACGCGGTCGAGATCCGCCGCTTCAACGGGAATGCCGACGGGGGCGACGGGTTCGACAGTATCGGCTTCGAGATCGCCCTCGACTCGCGCATCGACGCCGACCTTGCGGCCGGCACCGTCCGTTCCTTCAAGGGCGTGGCGTCGAGGCGTGCCGAGCAGGTGGACATGAGCCTCGAGGGTTTCGAGCAGCTCGTGGCGACCGATTACGACGACGAGGTTGCCGGCTCGGCGCGCGGCGAGCGGCTCGTCGGCCGCGATGGCGACGATGACCTCGACGGCCGTGGTGGAAACGATGAGATCTACGGCGGCAGGGGCGACGACCTCCTCCGAGGGGGCGCAGGCGACGACCTGCTGCACGGTGGCCTCGGGCGCGACGAGCTCGACGGCGGGGCCGGACGAGATACCGCCTCCTACGCCTGGGCGCAGCCCGACGGCGTCGCCGGGGCCATGACGGCGTTGGCGTTCGGCGACGTAACCGTCGACCTCGCCGCCGGAACGGCGAGCGGCGCATTCGGCGTCGACACCCTCGAAGACATCGAGAACGTCGCCGGGGGCGGCGGCGACGATGTCCTGACGGGAGATGGGGGCGCCAACTTCCTGTCCGGCGGCGCCGGCAACGACGCGCTGGAAGGCGGTGCGGGCAACGACGTGATCGTCACCGGCGACGGCGACGACCGGGCCTCGGGCGGGGCCGGAAACGATCGCATCGTCGTCGGCCCGGGCACGAAGACCATCGAGGGAGGCCCCGGCACGGATATTCTCGACTTCGGCCTGATCGAAGGGAGGGTCGACATCGACGTCGCCGCGGGCAGCTATACGGCGCGGATCGAACAAGAGGTTGCCCGCTGGGCGGAGCGGTCGGGCGACAGCGACGGCTTCGAGGCACGCGACATCGGCGGGGCCATGACGACGCCGCAGGATGTGCTCGAGGCCGACCCTCTGCGCGCGAGCGACGCTGGCGACCTTGGGCGCGTCCTGCCGCAGGCGGGCGATGGCGACTTCGCGCTCGCAAAGATCGAACTGGTGACGCGCCGGGTCGAAGCCGAGGGCACGTTCAGCGGTATCGAGAAGTTCGAGGGTGCGCTCAGCAACGATCGCATCGACGGGGACGGCGCGGCGAACCGATTCTCCGGCGGCGCGGGTCGCGATGTCCTCGGGGGCGCCGGTGGCAACGACGTGCTTCGGGGCAACCGTGGCAACGACCTCCTCGACGGTGGGCCGGGTGGCGACCGGCTCGGCGGCGGCGCCGGCGTCGACCGGGCGGTGTACACGAGCGCCGGATCCAGCGTCCGTGCCGATCTCCTCCGCCCGGGCACCAACAAGGGCGAGGCCAGCGGCGACCGCTACTTCTCGATCGAGCAGCTTCAGGGCTCGCGCTTCGCCGATGTTCTTGCCGGCGACAACCGCGGCAACGCGATCTGGGGCGGCGGTGGCAACGACGCCCTTTGGGGCCGCGGCGGCAACGACCGGCTCGCCGCGCAGAACGGCAAGGACCGGCTTTTCGGGCAGGGCGGCAACGACTTCCTCAATGGTGGGCCGGGTGGCGACCGGCTCGACGGCGGCGCCGGTGTCGACCGGGCGGTGT
>CAZCVH010000232.1:0-3932 GCA_964502115.1 uncultured Geminicoccaceae bacterium | reverse complement strand
CCGCGCGCGCGGCCGTCACCGCCGCCCCGGCGCCCGAGCGCGGCTACGGCCCGGCTCCATACGGAGCAGATCCTGCAGGCGGACGCGGGCTGCGATTTCGCGCTCCTGCGGCCGAAGGCGCTTCGGCAACTGGACGGGGATTGATCCGTTCACCACTTAACGTCGTAACGAGCTTTGACCTTCGGGGGATGGATGCACGTATGTTCTCGCGTCGACGATTCGCACTCGTCGGCACCGCCGCGGCGGGTACGCTGGTGATGGCCCGGCCCGGCCTCGCCCAGGGCGTCGACGGCCGCCTCATCTTCGACGTCTACCGTGGGGGCGACCGCATCGGTACGCACGACCTGCGCCTGCGCCAGCAGGGCGACCGCATCGAGACCGACATCCACATCGACCTCGCGGTGAAGTTCGCGTTCATCACCGGCTATCGCTACGAGCACCGCAACCGCGAGGTGTACGAGGGCGACCTGTTGGTCTCGATGTCGAGCCGCACCAACAACAACGGCGAGCGGATCAAGGTCGACGTGAAGCGCGACGGCGACGAGCTGGTCGTCGACGGCAAAAACGGCAGGCGGCGTGTCGCCGGCGATCTGATCCCGACGACCTACTGGCAGCCGCGCTCGGTCCAGCACGACCGCTGGATCGACAGCCAGAACGGCCGCATCGTCCAGAGCGAGGTGACGGCGATGGGCGCCGAGCGCATCCGCTACGAGGGTCGCGAGGTGGCGGCGGATCGCTTCAAGCTGCGCGGCGACCTCGACTGCGATCTCTGGTACGGCCCCGAGGGCTGGGCCAAGCTCACCTTCGAGGCGCGCGGCAGCCTCATCTCCTACCGGCGCCGGGCCGAGAGCGACGTCGCCTCCCTCGCGCCCGCCGTGCGGTCGTGACGGCGGCCCTTCGGCTCGTCCTCGGCGATCAGCTCAACCGCACCGTCGCGAGCCTCGCCGACCTCGACCGGGCTCGCGACGTGGTGGTGCTGGTCGAGGTCGCCGAGGAAGCCACCTACGTCCGCCACCACAAAAAGAAGATCGCGTTCCTCTTCGCCGCGATGCGCCACTTCGCGGCCGAGCTCGAGGCCGAGGGCGTCACCGTCGACTATGTCCGCCTCGACGACCCGGCCAACCGCGGCGGCTTGACGGACGAGCTCGCCCGCGCGGTCGCGCGCCACGGACCCGAGCGCGTCGTCGTCACCGAGCCCGGCGAATACCGCGTGCGGGCGATGATGGAGGGTTGGGCCGACGCGCTGGATCTCGAGGTCGAGATCCGCGCCGACGACCGCTTCTTCTGCTCGAGCGAGGGGTTCGAGCGCTGGGCCGCGGGCAAGAAGCAGCTGCGCATGGAGTTCTTCTACCGCGAGATGCGCAGGTCCACCGGCCTCTTGATGACGCCCTCGGGCGAGCCCGAGGGCGGGCGGTGGAACTACGACCAGGAGAACCGCAAGCCGGCCGACGCCGGTCTCGCCTTTCCGGGTCCCTTCCGCGTCGAGCCGGACGCGACGACCCGCGAGGTCCTCGACCTCGTGGCGGCGCGCTTCGACGACCACTTCGGCGATCTGGAGCCCTTCGGCTTCGCGGTGACGCGGGCCGAGGCGCTGAGGGCTCTCGACCGCTTCGTCGCGCGCGCGCTCGCGGCCTTCGGCGACTACCAGGACGCCATGGTCGACGGCGAGGACTGGCTCTTCCACTCGGTACTGTCGCAATACCTCAACTGCGGGCTGCTGCTGCCGCGCGAGGTCTGCGACGCGGCCGAGGCCGCCTACCGTGAGGGCCGCGCACCCCTCAACGCCGTCGAGGGCTTCATCCGCCAGATCCTCGGCTGGCGCGAGTTCATCCGCGGCGTCTACTGGCGCTACATGCCGGACTACGCCGAGCGCAACGCGCTGGATGCCCACCGCCCGCTGCCGGACTTCTACTGGACGGGTGCCACCGAGATGAACTGCCTCGCCAAGGTGGTCGATCAGACCCGACGCGAGGCCCATTCGCACCACATCCAGCGCTTGATGGTGACCGGCAACTTCGCGCTGCTCCTGGGCGTCGAGCCGGCCGAGGTCAACGAATGGTACCTCGTGGTCTACGCCGACGCCTACGAGTGGGTGGAACTGCCCAACGTCACCGGCATGGCGCTGTTCGCCGATGGTGGCCTGTTCGCGAGCAAGCCCTACGCCGCCAGCGGCGCCTACATCGACCGCATGTCCGACTTCTGCAAATCCTGCCGCTACAACGTCAAGAAGAAGAACGGCCCGGACGCCTGCCCCTTCAACTACCTGTATTGGAATTTCGTGCTGGAGAACCGCGACACGTTGCAGGCCAACCCGCGCGTGCAGCCCGTCCTGCGCACGCTCGAGCGCATGAAGCCCGAGAAGATCGCGGCCGTGAAGGCCGACGCCCGCCGCTTCCTCGAGGGCCTCTACGGCAAGGGCTCGCGCCATGCCGCGTGAGGTCGTCTGGGTCACCGGCGCCTCCGCCGGCATCGGCAAGGCGATCGTCGAGGCCTACCTCGACGACGGCGCCGTCGTCGCCGCCACCGCGCGGGCGAGCGAGCGGCTGGAGGCCCTGGCGCGGGACCACGAGAACGTCCTGGCCTTTCCCGCCGACATCACCGACGCCGAGGCGATCCGCGCCACCGTCGCCGCCATCGAGGAGCGGCTGGGGCCGATCGACCGCGCCATCCTCAACGCCGGCACCCACCATCCGGTGAAGGCCGAGGACTTCAAGGCCGACGACCTCCGCGCGCTCATGGAGGTCAACCTCATGGGCACGGCCAACTGCCTCGAAGCGTTGCTGCCGGTGATGCTGCCGCGCCAGGGCGGCCAGATCGCGGTGGTCTCGTCCGTCGCCGGCTACACCGGCCTGCCGACCTCGGCCTACTACGGCGCGTCCAAGGCGGCGCTCTTCAACCTCTGCGAGTCGCTCAAGTTCGACACCGAAAAGGCCGGCGTCGATCTGCGCGTCGTCGCCCCCGGCTTCGTGCGCACGCCTTTGACCGACAAGAACGAATTTCCGATGCCGTTCCTCATGGAGCCCGAGGACGCCGCCGCGCGCGTCGTCAAAGGACTGAAGGGCCGACAGTTCGAGGTCACCTTCCCGCGCCGCTTCGCCTACCAGCTCAAGCTGCTGCGCTGCCTGCCCTACTGGCTCTACTTTCCCCTCGTCGCCCGGAGCACCAAGACCTGATGAGCGAAGCCCTCGACCGCTACGTCGCCGCGATGGAGGCGACGGGCACCAACAGCGTCGACGACATCATGGCCTTCTTCGCCGACGACGCCCGCTTCCGGGACCCGTTCAGCGACGTCCGCGGCAAGGCCAAGATCCGCCGCGTCTTCGAAAAGACCCAAGACGACCTCGACGACATCCGCATCGAGGTGACGGACCGGGCCACCGGCGGCGACGCCCACTACATCCGCTGGATCTTCCGCGCCATGCCCAAGGGCGTGCTGCGCCGGCAGGGCGAATTCGTGATCGAGGGGATGACCGAGGTCCACCTCGACGATACCGGCATGGTCACCGCCCATCTCGACTACTGGGACCCGACGCCCGAGGTCTGGCAGCGCATCCCGCTGATGGGCACCGCGCTGCGCGCGCTGCGCCGCCAGGTCGGCGTCCGCTGAGAGCCGGCGCGGCCGCCCGTCCTCCGCAGCCGCGTTCACCGCAGCGGGCCGCACCGCCGGCCCGGTGCTCGACGTGTCGTCCTCGACGGCGTCGCGGTTGCCGCCCTGGACCGGGAGAACGGTGTCGGCGGCGGCCGAGCGCATGCGGGCCGAGGGGACGCTGGCGCCGCGGGACGCCTGGATGCCGGCCGACCTTCGCCGGCGCCTCGCCGCGCTCGGCGACGGTCGCGGGCGGCGCCGCGGCCTCGACGTGCTAAGATGCGCTCGCATGGAGAAGCGATGACCGAGCCGGCAGCGAAACGGATGACCGCCACCGAGTTCATCG
>CAZCVH010000231.1:0-3944 GCA_964502115.1 uncultured Geminicoccaceae bacterium | reverse complement strand
TCTTGGCGAAGCGCCATCATCCCGATCTCCGCGGCGGCGATCGCGCGGCCGAGGAGCGGTTGAAGTTGATCAACGAGGCGTATACCTATCTGTTGCATTGCGGCGAGCTCGTGTGAGCACGCCCTCCTTCGACCAGCCGACCGGAGAAACCTGTTGACCGCGAAGGCTGCAGCGCCTGCGACGGGCGCAATCGAATTGCTTCCGGCGGATCCCGACCTCAAGATCTCGGTGCGCCAGACCTTCGGCATCGACACCGATCTCGAAATCGGGGGGTTCGCCGAGCCGACCCCGTACGTCCCGCCGGCCGACGAGACCTATCGTTTCGACCGCGACACCACGATGGCGATCCTGGCCGGGTTCGCCTACAACCGGCGTGTCCTGATCCAGGGCTACCACGGCACCGGCAAGTCCACCCACATCGAGCAGGTGGCGGCGCGGCTGAACTGGCCGTGCGTCCGCGTCAACCTCGACAGCCACATCAGCCGCATCGACCTGATCGGCAAGGACGCCATCGTCCTGCGCGACGGCAAGCAGGTGACGGAGTACCAGGAGGGCATCCTGCCCTGGGCGTTCCAGCACCCGGTCGCGCTCGTCTTCGACGAGTACGACGCCGGCCGCCCCGACGTCATGTTCGTCATCCAGCGGGTGCTCGAGTCCGAGGGTCGGATGACGCTCTTGGACCAGAACAAGGTGCTGACGCCGCACAATTCCTTTCGACTCTTCGCCACCGCCAACACCGTCGGCCTCGGCGACACCTCGGGCCTCTATCACGGCACCCAGCAGATCAACCAGGGTCAGATGGACCGTTGGAACATCGTCGCCCAGCTCAACTATCTGAGCCACGACGCCGAGTGCGAGATCGTCACGTCCAAGCTGCCCCAGTGGGACAGCGACGAGGGTCGGACCCGGGTGGCGCAGATGGTGGCGCTCGCCGATCTGACGCGCTCGGGCTTCATCGCCGGTGACATCTCGACGGTGATGTCGCCGCGGGCGGTCATCACCTGGGCCGAGAATGCGAGCATCTTCAACGATGTCGACTTCGCCTTTCGGGTCACCTTCTTGAACAAATGCGACGAGGCCGAGCGCCAGATCGTGGCGGAGTACTACCAGCGCTGCTTCGGCACCGAGCTGAAGGAGTCGACCGCCGGCGTGACCTTGAGCTGAGGAGCGACATTGGACGCGAAGAGCCGGGTCGAGGAGTATCAACGCGCGCTGGCGGCGACGACGCGGGCGATCGCCGACAAGCCGTCGCTGACCGTCGGGTTCAAGGGCGGTGACCGGCGCAAGCAGAACGCGCCGGCCGACATCCGCCTGACGGCGCCGCGCCCCGACCTCCACCCGAGCGAGGTGGCGCGCCTGCGCGGCGAGGCCGACGGCGAAGCCCTCAAGGTCCGCCATCACGACGCCAAGACGCACCGGCGCTACCTGCCCCAGGGCGAGGTCGCCCAGGCCATCTTCGACGCCATGGAGCAGGTCCGCTGCGAGGCGCTGGGGTGCGCCAACATGGAGGGCGTGCGCTCCAACCTCGCCTCCGCCACGGCGGCGCGGCTCGCCGGCCCGCAGGACGGCAACCTCCAGCGCCAGAGCGGCGACGGCGAGGGCGATCGCCAGGACGAGGGCGCGCTCGCCCAGGTCGCCGAACTCTACGCCCGCGAGAAGCTGTTGGGCTTCCGGGCGCCGCAGATGCAACGGACGGTGCTGGAGCGCTGGCGCGAGATGCTCGACGTCAAGATCGGCGACGACGTCCGCGCGCTCGGTGGCTGCCTCGACGACCAGGCCGACTTCGCGACCCAGGTGCGGGCGCTGTTGCAGCAGCTCGGCCTCGAGGACGAGATGGAGCTGCCGCCGGATCAAAACCAGGAGCAGGAGGACGAAGGCGAGAGCCAGGAGCCACCGGGCTCGGGCGAGCAGGAGAGCGGCGAGCAGAGCAGTCCCGAGGAGAGCCGCGAGGACGCCAGCGCCGAACGCGGCGAGGCCGAGACCGAGGAGATGGAGGGCCGGGCCGAGGACTCGACGGAAGGCGACGAATCGGACGCCATGGGCGCCGATCAGGACGGCGCCGAAGACACCCGCCGCAACCAGCCGCAGACCGCCCAGGTGCCCGGCCAGAGCTCGGGCTATCGCATCTTCACCCAGGAGCACGACCAGATCATCGACGCCGAGGAGCTCTGCAGCCAGTCCGAGCTCACGCGCTTGCGCATGCAGCTCGACCAGTCGCTCGAGCGTTTCCAAGGCATGATCGGGCGCATGGCGAACCGGCTGCAGCGCAAGCTGATGGCGCAGCAGCTGCGGTCGTGGTCGTTCGATCTCGAAGAGGGCTTGTTGGACACGGCGCGGCTGTCGCGGGTGGTGACCAACCCGGGCCAGCCGCTCTCCTTCAAGTGGGAGAAGGACACCGAGTTCCGCGACACGGTGGTGACGCTCCTGATCGACAATTCGGGCTCGATGCGCGGCCGGCCGATCTCGGTGGCCGCGGCCTGCGGCGACATCCTCGCCCGCACCCTCGAGCGCTGCGGCGTCAAGGTCGAGATCCTCGGCTTCACGACCCGGGCGTGGAAGGGCGGCCAGGCCCGCGAGGCCTGGCTCCGGGCCGGCAAGCCGAGCGCACCCGGCCGGCTCAACGACCTGCGCCACATCGTCTACAAGGGCGCCGACAGCCCGTGGCGGCGCTCGCGGCGCAATCTCGGCCTGATGCTGCGCGAGGGCATCCTCAAGGAGAACATCGACGGCGAGGCCATCCTCTGGGCGCACCAGCGGCTGATCAACCGGCCCGAGCAGCGCCGCATCCTGATGGTGATCTCCGACGGCGCGCCGGTGGACGATTCGACGCTGTCGGCCAACCCGGGCAACTACCTCGAAAAGCACCTGCGCGAGGTCATCGACCACGTCGAGAACCGAAGCCCGGTCGAGCTCCTCGCCATCGGCATCGGCCACGACGTCACCCGCTACTACCGCCGCGCGGTGACGATCTCCGATCCCGAGCAGCTCGGCGGCGCCATGCTCGGCAAGCTCACCGAGCTCTTCGAGGAGGACGGCGGCCGCCGCGCGGCGTAGCGCCGCCGCCTGTCGAGGCGGGTCGACGACGAACCGCACGGACGCCGCGGCCCACGGCCCACGGCCGCCCGCTTGCCGCGCGGCCGGCGCGCGCCAGTTCCCCGTTCGGCAGATGAGGGAGCCCAGCATGCGCATCGGCGGCACCAGCGCGCTCGTCACCGGCGCCAACCGCGGCTGCGGCCGCGCCTACGTCCAAGCCCTGCTCGATGCCGGCGTCGCCAAGGTCTACGCCGCGGCGCGGCGGCCGGAGACGATGCCGTTCGCCGACGCGCGGGTCGAGCCGCTGAAGCTCGACCTCACCGTCGACGCGGACGTCGAGGCGGTCGCGCGCGCCGCGACGGACGTCGCACTCGTCGTCCACAACGCCGGGCACTGCGCCTACCAGCCGCTCATGACCGCGCCCACGTTGGACGACGCGCGCCTGGAGATGGCGACCAACCTGTGGGGTCCGCTGGCGCTGACCCGCGCGCTGCGGCCGGCGCTGCAGGGGCAGGGCGGCGGCTGCGTGGTCACGATGTGCTCGGTCGTGGCCTTCGCCAACATGCCGAGCATCGGCAGCCTGAGCGTGTCGAAGGCGGCACTGCACAACGCCACCCAGGGTCTGCGCGCGGAGATGGCGCAGATCGGCACGCAGGTGGTGGGCGTCTATCCGAGCATGGTCGACACCGACATGATGGCCGGCACCGAGGGCCAAAAGATGGACCCCGACGCGCTCGCCCGCGAGGTGGTCGAGGCGATCGCCGGCGGCGAGATCGAGGTCTTCCCCGGCCGCCAGGCCAAGCAGATCCGCGACAATCTCGCCAAGGACCCCAAGGCGGTCGAGCGGCGCTTCGCCCAGTTCACCCCGAAGGCGCGGGTGCGCGTCGCCGCCGCGGCCAAGTGAGCCGGGC